>NZ_JBZXVN010000017.1:0-251852 GCF_058892305.1 Pelagimonas sp. | reverse complement strand
GCTTCGGCGGCGGTGTCAGTAACAGCATCCACAGCTTCAACGGCGGTGTCCGCCGCGGCATTTGCAGCTTCGGCGGCCGTATCTACGGCTGCATCTGCAACATCCGAAACGGCATCTGTTGCCACACCTGCGGCTTCGGAGGCAGCGTCAACAACGGCCTCTCCAACAGCGCCAGTACCTTCAACGGCATCAGCAACAGCCTCAACAGCGGCGTCTGCAACTCCATCAGCCGCGTCTTTGACCGCATCCGCAGCTTCATCCGCAACTTCGGCGGCTTCTTCGACGACACCCTCGACAGCCTCAACAGCTGTTTCAGCAACAGCATCAGCCGCGTCAGCGACACCATCAACGGCACCTTCGGCGACGGCTTCCGCCCCTTCTGCAACGGCCTCAACCTCAGCCGCAGCCGTATCAGCCACATCTTTCACAACATCGCCGACGGTGGCGGTCGCATCTTTGGCCATTTCCTTGGGCGACTGCCCAGAATACCAAAAATACCCACCCGCTGCGACAACCGCCGCAACAACTATCAGGATCAACTTCTTCATGCCGAACTCCTTGCAAAAACGTCAAAACTTACGCGAGCGACTCCCCCACGCGCATCCTAGTGAGGGTTTGACGTTGCTTTGAAAGCACCGCAAGGGGGAAAGACGCACATTCTGAGGCAAGCTAGGCGATTTGACGCTTGAAAGACTGCGTCGGCAAGTCTACCTTGCCGCCTTGATTGAGACCATAATTGGAGCAAACCCATAGCCCGCCGACCGCATAACGCGCCACCACAGCGCGACACTGGCCCCCGCGTGAATGACCGCATTCGCGCTAACGAAATCCGCCTCATCGGCGCAGAAGGTGAAAACGTTGGCGTTGTCACCCCGCACCGTGCCATGGACATGGCCGAACAGGCGGGTTTGGACCTCGTTGAGATTTCCCCCAACGCCAATCCGCCGGTCTGCAAGATCATGGATTACGGCAAGTTCAAATACGAACAACAAAAGCGTGAATCCGAAGCCCGCAAAAAGCAAAAGACCATTGAAGTCAAAGAGGTAAAGTTCCGTCCCGGCACGGATACCCACGACTATGATGTGAAAATGCGCAATGTTTTCAAGTTCCTTGAAGGTGGCGATAAGGTCAAAGTGACCCTGCGTTTCCGGGGCCGTGAAATGGCCCACCAGCAGCTTGGTCGCGAATTGCTTGAGCGTGTTGCAGAGGATGTCAAAGACCTTGGCAAAATCGAAAACATGCCCAAGATGGAAGGCCGTCAGATGGTCATGATGATTGGGCCTCTGCCCAAATAACCTCGCCTTTTGGATGAGCTTGAGTATACAGAAACCCGCCGAATCTCGGCGGGTTTTTCTTTGTTCCCAAAACCGGGCCTTGCTCGTGATTTAGACACCCGGTGAATTTTTAAGCGTCGCGCAAACGTCCACGTTGCGGAATTTCCTTGAGCAATCCGCCGACACCCATTCCAGCAATATCCCGAGACGTAACGGGAACCGCGCAAAGCAGCCGTTCCAAGACCCAATCGGCCCCATTCATCGCCGGGGATTTCGCGCACCCCGGCAGGCCAATGACCGGCCTGCCTCGCAATTGTCCAAAGAACAGCAAATTGCCCGGATCAACGGGCATCCCAAAGTGGGTCACCTCTCCGCCAGCGGCACGCACGGCTTGCGGTGCAACATCCAATGCGTCCGATGTCGCAGACCCCGTAAGGATCAAAAGGATGTCTGCCTCCGCCTTTTCTAACGCTTGGGCAAGTGGGGCAATTTCATGGGGCACAATTTGATTGGGCGACAAGGCCACGGCCATGCGATCCAACCTGTCTTTGGTGGCACTATAGCCCTTTTCGCCCTTTTCATCGGGCGCAACGGCGGTTTGGATCAGGCTGGCGGACTGACATGCGACCCGATGCAAACGGAGCGCAGATTGTCCGGCCAAACATGCCGCATCTAGCGCAGCTTCGGGCACCGCATAGGCGATGATCTTGACGGTCGCGACCATATTACGGGCCGCAACGCGTTGCCATTGCGGGACTGTTGCGACGGTAATCATCGGATGAAGTGCATTCAAAGCCTCCACACGATCCGCCAAAACCTCAACCACACCAACATCTTGTGCATAGATGTTCACGCGACCTGTCGACGCTTTGCCAAGCCGCAAACCCGCCAGTTCTGGATCGGGCACCAAGGCCTTGGCCAAGCGCTCCGCCGCGTGGTCTTCGCCAATGTCACCGCTTTCCAGCTGCGCGACAGTCACCTCAGCGATCCCGGCCTGAGCCAAAACCTCTTGATCCCTGAGCTCGATTATACGGCCCTTGCGCAATCGCCCAGCGGGAAATGTCACAGAATGCGCCAAAATTGCCCCTAACGCGTCACCCAAGGGGACCGGTCCAAATTTCATGTGCCTTTCCTTAGCACTTGCACCATCTCCGACAGGATAGAGACCGCAATTTCAGCCGGCCCAGCCGCCCCAAGGTCAAGCCCGATCGGACCATGAATGCGGGTTATTTCATCCGCCGAAAATCCGGCCTCTTGCAAGCGTGTCACCCGCTTGGCATGGGTCCGGGTCGACCCCAACGCCCCGATGTAAAAACACCCAGACCGCAACGCCTCGATCAACGCTGGATCATCCAATTTGGGGTCATGTGTGAGCAGAACCAAGGCCGTCCGCCCATCTAGGCCAAGCGCTTGCACCGCCTCATCCGGCCAATCATGCAGAATTCGTTCCCCCGGAAACCGCGCCTCGGAGCCAAAGGTTGCGCGCGGATCAATGATCACTGGATCATAGCCAGCGATTCGCGCCATCGGTAACAAAGCTTGGGTGATATGCACCGCACCAACAACGATCAATCGCAGTGGCGGGTTGTGAATGGCAACGAAAACACGGCTGTTCGCCTCAAACCCAGAGCGGTCCATGCGAAATCTATCCCCATGACCGGTACCGTCGATTTGGCGCACTCCACTATCCAAATCAACGACATAGGCCACGGGTCGCCGTTCGGCGCGGGCCAAAACGAGCTGCTGCAACATGGTTTCGGGCATGACCGAGCCAATAGGTTCCAGCAAGACACGAATGGTGCCGCCACATGCCAATCCAACGGCAAATGCGTCGCCATCTGAAACGCCAAACTCCAACTCGCGCGCCTCACCTTCCTCCAAGGCTTCCATGGCCTCTACGATCACAGCCCCCTCAACACAGCCCCCCGAAACCGATCCTTCGATTTGCCCGGTTCCGGAAATGGCCAATTGAGATCCGACGCGACGTGGCGCAGAACCCCAAGTTTCAATCACCGTGGCCAAAACCGCGCCCTGCCCGCCTTGATGCCAGGCCAAGGCCTGCTCAGGTATCCCGTCAAACCGATCCATCACCCGCTCCTCCTACCGCAAGTTTTAACATGGGTGTCACCAAAGTCGCCCCCTCCTAAAGTCTGCCATTCCATATCTTTTTCAAGGGGTCGATTGCGGCGCGCTTCCTTCCCCCGGGTCCGGGGGAAGGTCAGGTTGGGGGCCGCTGGAACTGGCGTGCCGTGGCACGGCCTTTAGAGTCCAGCCCCTCAAATTATGATGCACAATGTGAGAGATTTCGGTTCAGATCGGACAACCGCTTGGGGGAATTGTACGCTATTTCAATGAAAAATACGAAGACTGGGGGAAACCCGTCAAACCCGCAGGCGAAGGCGCAGGAAGACATGTTCACCGCCCGTGGCTTTGCTTTCTTGGCTAGGCAACTTGCCTTTCCGACGAAATCTACCCACCTGATAGCCAGTATCTGTCCTAGCTGTGGCTCATAGATCAACGGATCCCACCCTAGCGCGCGGTGAGGCCTTGGGTGACGTCGTGTTTATAGATCCAGTCAAACTGACCCAACATTTTATCCGGTGCAAAGCGCCCCATCATCCCAAGGCCAAGATGTGCAGCGCCTCGGATCAGTGGGTTGCTGAGGTGGTATTTCCAGGCGTTGCCATTAGCCGCATCAACCACTTTGACAACCCGATCCCGACGACGGTGTTGATAGGCCTGCAAACCACTTGCGCTATCCTGCGCCTTGTCCAAGGCATCCGCCAAGACCCATGCGTCTTCCATCGCCATCACCGCCCCCTGCGCCATGAACGGCAGTGTTGGATGGGCGGCGTCACCGACCAAAGCGACGTTTTCCCCATGCCATTTGCGCGCAACATTGTGCCGAAACAATCCCCAGACACCGGGCGTGTCGGCCGCGTGCAACATTTCAGGAACCATCCCACCAAAACCGGAAAAGGCCCCACGCAGGGCAGCCGGGTCATCACGATGGTGCCAGCCTTCGGCCTGCCATTCGCGGCGCTCCTCAACCGCAACGAGGTTCACAGCCTCGCCACCTCGCAAAGGATAGCTGACCAAATGCCGGCCCGGCCCCATATGTACGCGGGCTTCGGGGGGATGCCCCATCACATTTGGAACCACGGCCCGCCAGGCCACTTGCCCGGTGAAGAACGGCGCTTCGACACCGTTTAAAACGGGGCGCAGCACCGAATGCAGACCATCGGCCCCAATCACCATATCATCTTCGAACTGATCACCATTGGCCATCTCAACCCGTGGCTTGGGGCCCGGGCGCACTGTGTCGGCTTTTTGCAAAAGCCTGATATGAACCCCGGCGTCGCGGGCCGCATTGGCCAGAAGCTCAATAAAGTCGGCACGGTGCACAAATCGGTAGCTGTCTTGCTTGGGCAGTGAGGTCAAGTCAAGGCGCAAGACTTCTTTGCCCTGTTTGTAGTCGCGAAGTGACACCGCCGCCCCGGCGACAGAGATGTCGCAAAATGCGTGATCGAGCCCAAGCGCTTCGAGGACCCGAAGCCCGTTGGGCGACACTTGGATACCGGCCCCGACTTCACGGATGGCATCGGCCTGTTCCAAAACACGGACATTTGCCCCCTTGGCGCGCAAGGCCAATGCCGCGGTCAATCCACCAATTCCGCCGCCTATAATGGTGACTCCCGTGCCGTCCAATGCCATGATCTCTTCCCTCAAATAGCAGAACGCCGGAGCCAATAGCCCCGGCGCTCATGTCTTTCACCGCAACAGCGCATTTATGCGCCGACCACCAAGTCGGGTGACCAAATCAATCGTCGCGATGGACCTTTTCGCGCCGCTCATGGCGTTCCTGCGCTTCGAGCGTCATGGTCGCGATCGGACGCGCATCCAGCCGTTTCAGGCTGATCGGCTCGCCGGTTTTTTCGCAATAGCCATATTCGCCTTCGTCAATCCGGCGCAGCGCAGCGTCGATTTTGTTGACCAACTTGCGCTGACGATCGCGTGTACGCAGTTCCAGCGCACGATCGGTTTCCTCGCTGGCGCGATCATTCACATCCGGAATGTTGCGCGTGCCTTCTTGCAAGGTTTCGATGGTGTCACGGCTGTCCGCCAAAAGCTCAGTCTTCCACGCCAACAACTTGCGGCGGAAATACTCAAGCTGGCGCTCATTCATGAATGGTTCGTTGTCTACCGGACGATAATCGTCAGGAAGGAAATTCTCAGGTTTCATGGTACCCCCGTTCGTTTCACCAACATCCGACATGTAACTTTTCTCTCCAGAGTATTGGTGCCCCTCGGCGCAGCATCTACCGCATGGCTACGGTGATGTCACTAGCGAAAGCGCCAAATTGAGACACGGAAAACGATAGTAGAACGGCATCTCCTAAACTCCCGTAAACAGGTCACTTCCCGCTGTGAACGCTAACGGGCTTTGCAAAGTGACGAAACGGTGCATCTTGCCAAGTCGTGTCGCTCTGGATACGCCTTGGCGCGAAGTTTTCAGGAGAGTTCCATGCGCTTTCAAGGCACCGATTCCTATGTCGCCACAGACGATCTGACGATGGCAGTGAATGCCGCTGTGACGCTTGAGCGTCCGCTTTTGGTCAAGGGGGAGCCCGGTACCGGCAAAACGGAATTGGCCCGTCAGGTGGCCGATGCGCTTGGTGCGCCGATGATCGAATGGAACGTTAAATCGACCACCAAAGCCCAGCAAGGGCTTTATGAATATGACGCAGTAAGCCGTTTGCGCGACAGCCAGTTGGGCGATGAGCGCGTCAATGACGTGAAGAACTACATCCGCAAAGGCAAGCTTTGGCAGGCTTTTGAGGCCGATCGCAAAGTGGTTTTGTTGATTGATGAGGTCGACAAGGCCGACATCGAATTCCCCAACGATCTTTTGCAAGAACTTGATAAGATGGAGTTTCATGTCTACGAAACCGGCGAAACCATTCGGGCCGTGAACCGCCCGATTGTAATCATCACCTCGAACAATGAAAAAGAATTGCCCGACGCGTTTTTGCGCCGCTGCTTCTTTCACTATATCAAATTCCCCGATCACGACACATTGCGTAAAATTGTCGAAGTCCATCATCCGGGAATCAAAGACGCGCTTTTGACCACAGCGCTGACACAGTTTTACGAGCTTCGCGAGCAACCCGGTTTGAAAAAGAAACCATCGACATCTGAGGTTCTAGATTGGCTCAAACTGTTGCTGGCCGAGGATTTGGATGCTGAGGATCTTAAACGCGACGGGGCAAACGCCCTGCCCCGGTTGCATGGTGCCTTGTTGAAGAACGAGCAAGACGTTCATTTGTTTGAACGGCTGGCCTTTATGGCCCGGCGCGACCGCTAGCCCCCCAAAGGCCAACACCCAACCTTGTTAAGAGTGGTTAACACGTTTTAACCACTTTTAAGCCTCATGAGCGGCTTTGCCCCTGCGTCATCCGACCCAAAAGCCGCAAATGCGCCGTGTTTCAACCTGCAATTACCGCTATTGAGATAGTCGCATGTTGCATAGTTGCACCTCGCAAACCCCTGCATTTTATGACAAATTAGACCAATCCCACAAACGGGAAAAAATTTTGACAATCGCCTTAGTCCGCTCTGTGCAGAAACCGTGTTTTTGCCCTATAGTCTCCCTACAGAGGACAGAAAAACATCGGATGTCTTGAACATCTGAGTAAAACAACGAGCAGGCAGGCTTCTAAACGTGTCCCAACGAATGGCTTTGACCGAGCGCGCTTTGCGTGCCGAGGGCGGTCCAGTGCGAACAGATTTCGGGAATGACATTGTGTCATTCTACGGTGTCTCTTTGTCTCTAGCGATCTTTACCTCGCCCCTTGTGTACCGCTTTGGTGCGTTCTCCCGTCGTGTGATCCGTTATACCCCACACCCCGTCTCGTCGTTGTCTCAGGAATTCAATGTCATCGCCCGGCGTCTTTTGACCCCTTTGGCGTTGTCACACCATTCCTCAAAGACCCGAGGTTGTGATGCGTAGAACCCGTCGACTTCTTCTTCCGCTTTATCTGATGCTTGGCGCCTGTATGCCGGTCTCGCATTCAGACACGCCGACGCGATCGGATACGACCGTCGACACCGGTCTGCCACCGATGAAAGTCTTTTCGGTGCCGCGCCCACAGGCACCGGTGACGTCCAATTCCGATATGGCTCGCGACTTTCTTGATCTGGCGTTTTCGTTGGAATCGGGGCGCGCACTGAGCATGTTGACCCGTTTCGAAGGCCCGATTTCTGTGCGCGTGGCCGGGTCGCCACCGCCGTCTTTGGGCCCGGATCTAACCCGCCTTCTGCATCGGATGCGTAATGAGGCCGGGATCAACATTAACCAAACGAACTCTGGCACCGCCAATATCACCATCCAGGCGGTAACCCGCGCCGATATTCGCAAATATTTGCCCCAGGCCGCCTGTTTCGTTGTTCCGAATGTGTCCTCGCTTCAGGAATACAAAGCCCATCGCCGCACCCGCAAAACCAGTTGGTCACAACTCACCCAGCGCAACAAACTGGCGATCTTTATACCCAATGATTCCAGCGCTCAGGAAGTTCGTGACTGTTTGCACGAAGAACTGGCCCAGGCGCTCGGCCCGCTAAATGATCTCTACCGCCTGCCCGATAGCGTCTTTAACGACGACAACGTGCATACGGTTCTCACCGGGTATGACATGACAATCCTGCGCATTTACTACGATCCGTCGTTGCGCAATGGCATGACCCGTAGCCAAGTGGCCGACCGGCTTCCTGCGATCCTTGCCAGAGTGAACCCACGAGGTCAGGACAAGCCCGCACGCCGTTTGAACAAAACGCCGCGCGTTTGGATTGATGCGGTTCAAACCGCGCTTGGCCCCGGCGCGAACCCCGCCCAACGCCGCGCCTCCGCAACCGAAGCTTTGCAGGTTGCCAAAGCCATGGGTTGGACCGATCACCGATTGGCGTTTTCTCATTACGCCATGGGCCGCTTGTTGCAAGCGGTCGACCCAGAGGCCGCTCAGGACCACTTTGTTCTGTCACAACGCCACTTTGGCACCGGTCCGGACACAGCCCTGCACCGCTCTTATGTGGCGTCACAGCTGGCCGCCTATGCCATCAGCGCCGGTCGCGGTGAAGATGCGCTTTATCTTTTGACGCCACATCTTGATACGGCGATGCGCCATGAAAACGCGGCGTTGTTGGCGACTTTGATGATGCTGCGCGCCGAAGCGTTGGAAATGACCGGACGCACCACAGAAGGACGCCAAGTCCGACTGGACTCGCTTGGCTGGGCACGTTACGGGTTCGGCTCTGACTGGGCCGTGCGCGCAAAGCTACGCGAAATCGGTTCTCTCAACCCACAAAGACGGAGAATTGGCGGGTTATGATCGTTATCTTGGGCGCATTGATCGGAGCTTTGATTGGCGGCATGACCGCGAAACGCCGGAATGGTGACAAGGCTGATATCGCCCAATATGCGGTTGGCTATGCGATCGCCTTTGCCCTTGTCGGGGTCATCCTGACCATCGCGATTGAAAAACTAGTCGCCTAACGATTCTTACTTTCAGACGATGAAACGCCTCGGATGTCTCTGGGGCGTTTTGCACGTTTGGGTGGTAAATTGAACGCAACGGCGCATATTGAAGCCCCCCCCGGCCTCGCATAAGGTCTGGGCATGTTTGTACCCTTCTTTGAAAACCTCCGCAGCGCCGGTGTGCCGGTGTCCTTGCGCGAATACCTTGCCTTTCTCGAGGGGATGAAGGCCGGTTTAGCGACCTATGACGTTGAAAGCTTTTACTTTCTAGGTCGCAGCGCCATGGTCAAAGACGAACGTCACCTTGACCGGTTTGACCGTGCCTTTTCCACGACCTTCAAGGGGTTGGACGCTATCACTCCAGAGCAGGTTCTTGATGCGGTCGACCTTCCGGCGGATTGGCTAGAGAAAATGGCCGAAAAGCATCTCACCCCCGAGGAAAAGGCCGAGATTGAGGCGCTGGGAGGCTTTGACAAGCTGATGGAGACGCTCAAGGAGCGCCTTAAGGAACAGCAAGGTCGCCATCAGGGCGGCAACAAATGGGTCGGCACAGCCGGCACATCGCCCTTTGGGGCCTATGGCTATAATCCCGAAGGCGTGCGCATTGGTCAGGACAAATCCCGCCACCAGCGCGCCGTCAAAGTCTGGGACAAACGCGAATTCAAAAACCTTGATGATTCCGTCGAACTCGGCACCCGCAATATCAAGGTCGCGCTGAAACGCCTGCGCAATTGGGTACGTGACGGGGCCGAGGATGAGCTTGACCTTGACGGCACCATTCAGGCCACCGCCGAACATGGCTATCTCGATGTGAAAACGCGCCCTGAACGGCGCAACGCGGTCAAAGTATTGCTGTTTCTCGACGCCGGCGGGTCAATGGACCCCTACGTGAAAATCGTCGAAGAGCTGTTCTCTGCCGCGCGGGTGGAGTTCAAACATCTCGAACATTTCTATTTTCACAATTGCGTCTACGAAGGCCTGTGGCGCGACAATCGCCGCCGCTGGGATGCCCAAACTCCGACTTGGGAGGTGCTCAACACCTATGGGGCGGATTATAAGTGTATTTTTGTCGGCGATGCGTCGATGTCGCCCTATGAAATCGCCTTTCCGGGTGGGGCCAATGAACATTGGAACAAAGAAGCCGGTCAGGTTTGGCTAGAGCGCATGCGCGACCAGTGGAGCAATCATTTGTGGATAAATCCGGTGCCGGAAAAGCATTGGCAATACACCCAATCCATCCACATGATCCGTGAGATTTTCGAAGATCGTATGGTCCCCATGACGCTGGATGGCATCGACGGGGGCATGAGGCTGTTAGGACGTTAAAAGCGTTCCGGTCTGACAAACGTTCCAAACCAAACGCCGGGTAACCGTCGTCTCGGCTATTTTGCAATGAGGGCGTGACGTACGAGCTCGCGAACAGGCGACCCTCTTTTGCCGCGTTGCAACGCGACACATAAAGCCCCCAAAACAAGACGAAAATAGCCACCAACCAAACCCGCCGCAAAATTGCGCTAACTGGTAGAGACCTGCCCGTTGCCATGGCAAGACAGCAAGCCCGTCGCAGAGAGGACTTTTGCAAATGCGAGGATACGCTTTTCGCAGATCGCACCCGGTTAGGGGAAATGCACGTCGCGTGCCGCGGTTGGTAATTGCTTGTTTTTTAAGGTAAATGGTGGGTGATGAGAGGCTCGAACTCCCGACATCTTCGGTGTAAACGAAGCGCTCTACCAACTGAGCTAATCACCCGTGAGGCGGTGTTTAGCCAAGCCAGCGAACCGACGCAAGAGGCAAAGTGAACTTTTTTGACAGGTTTTTTGACATTCTTTTGAAGCCGAGATTTTGGCCTGATTTTTGCCCGTGGAAACGACAAAAACGCACCCTTTTCAGGATGCGCTTTGAAATGATGGTGGGTGATAAGAGATTTGAACTCCTGACATCTTCGATGTGAACGAAGCGCTCTACCACTGAGCTAATCACCCGGCTCAGCGGTCGTATCGTTACTCAGCCGCCTGCGCAAGGGGATCAGGATCTGATTTGCCCCCCTCTTCAGGCTGACGAATACGGGCGTTAATCACCTGACCGTTCACGCCTTTTTTCATGCGGTTCACTTTGATTTTGCCAAGTGGGCGCATATTGATTTCACGCCCCTCGCCCAAAGCTTCTCCAAGGATCGCCAAAGCCGCTTCGATAGCTGGTTTTGCGTCGCGCTTTTTCACACCGCTGCGCTCAACCGCAAGTTCGATCAGCTCTTTCTTCTTCATCTCTTCGCGGGTCGACAAAGGAAGATCCTCAACCTGGATCGCCACATCGGGTTCCGGGGTTGCGGGTTTTGCAACTGGCTTTGCACTTGCTTTGGTTGTTGTCGGTTTGCTACTGGACGCCGTTGTCGAACGGGTCGTCTTCCGGGTCGTTGTTGCCATTTTGCCTGTCTCTGCTTTTGTTATTTGCGCGCGTTTTGCGCGTCGGAGCTCATGCTCTCTGCTTAAAGGTTAACGTAAAAACGCAATTGATGCCAGCAATTGCTTGACTCACATGCAAATATTCAGGCAGAAATCTACGGATTTTTGATTTAATTGGGGAAATGTAATGAAACGTCTAGCTGTGTCCGCGGCACTCGTCGCTCTGACAAATACCGCTCATGCTGGATCGCTGAGCGATCCTATCGTAGAGCCCGTTATGGCTCCGGTCATGATTGAAGAACAAGCTGCCGCCAGCAGCGCGCCATCTGGTGGTTTGGTTATCTCGCTGGCGACCCTTGTGGTTTTTGGTGCCGCCATCACAAAGTAAACTTTGTTCATAGAAGTAATAAAAGGCCCCGAGGTTTTTCTCGGGGCCTTTTCTTTAGTGAGCGATTGCACCAGATCCGGTGTCTTTTGCCTTCAAAGCAGCCGCAGCGGCGGCCTCTTCTGCGGCTTCGTCCCAATCAACCGGTTCGGGTTGCGCGGTCAACGCCCGCTCCAGCACTTCAGAAACATGCTTGACCGGGATGATTTCCAACCCGTTTTTGACATTGTCCGGAAGTTCAGCCAGATCTTTTTCGTTCTCCTCGGGGATAAACACCGTGGTGATGCCACCGCGCAGCGCGGCAAGGAGCTTTTCCTTGAGGCCGCCAATGGGCATTGCATTGCCGCGCAATGAAACCTCGCCAGTCATGGCGATATCGCGCCGTACCGGAATACCGGTCAGAACAGACACAATGGACGTCACCATCGCCAAACCGGCCGAAGGGCCATCCTTGGGCGTTGCCCCATCGGGGACGTGAACGTGAATATCCAGCGTGTCGAACTTTGGTGGCTTGACCCCAATCTCAGGCGAAATGGAGCGGACATAGCTTGCCGCGGCTTCGATGGATTCCTTCATCACATCGCCAAGCTTACCGGTTGTTTTCATCCGCCCTTTGCCGGGCAATTTTAGCGCCTCGATATGGAGCAAGTCGCCACCAACGGAAGTATAGGCCAAACCGGTGACAACACCGACTTGATTTTCCTCTTCGGCGAGTCCGTAGCGATACTTTTTCACACCAAGGAAATCATCAATATTCTCGGAGGTTACTGAGACTTTCTCATCCTCTTTCTTGACGATTTTGGTCACGGCTTTTCGGGCCAATTTGGCGATCTCGCGCTCAAGGTTTCGCACCCCGGCTTCGCGGGTATAGTACCGTACAATCGCTGTCAAAGCGTCATCTTTGACTTCGAATTCACCCTTTTTAAGGCCGTGGTTTTTGACCTGCTTGTCAAGCAAATGCCGCTTGGCAATCTCAAGCTTTTCATCCTCGGTATAGCCAGACAGAGGAATGATTTCCATCCGATCTAACAATGGCCCAGGCATGTTGTAGCTATTCGAGGTGGTGACAAACATCACGTTCGACAGGTCATATTCGACCTCAAGATAATGATCGACAAAGGTCGCGTTTTGCTCCGGGTCGAGCACCTCAAGCATGGCAGACGCCGGATCACCCCGGAAATCCTGCCCCATCTTGTCGATTTCATCGAGCAAGATCAACGGGTTGGTGGTTTTCGCCTTTTTTAGAGCTTGAATAATCTTGCCCGGCATCGACCCAATATAAGTCCGACGGTGGCCACGAATTTCGGATTCATCGCGCACGCCACCAAGGCTAATGCGAATGAACTCGCGCCCCGTGGCTTTGGCCATAGATTTACCAAGCGAGGTTTTACCAACGCCCGGAGGGCCAACAAGGCATAAAATTGGGCCTTTGAGCTTGGAGCTACGGGCTTGAACCGCGAGGTATTCGACGATCCGCTCTTTCACCTTGTCCAGAGAATAGTGATCCTTATCAAGAACCTCCTGAGCCCGGTTCAAGTCCTTTTTGACACGGCTTTTTGCACCCCATGGGATCGACAACATCCAATCAAGATAGTTGCGCACAACAGTGGCTTCGGCCGACATAGGCGACATATTCTTAAGCTTTTTCAGCTCTGCATCGGCCTTTTCCTTGGCCTCTTTGCTCAGCTTGGTTCCGTTGATTTTCTCTTCGAGCTCAGCAATTTCATTGCTGCCATCTTCGCCATCACCCAGCTCCTTCTGAATGGCCTTCATTTGCTCATTCAGGTAATATTCGCGCTGGGTTTTCTCCATCTGGGTTTTGACGCGGGTCTTGATCTTTTTCTCGACCTGCAAAACAGACATTTCGCCCTGCATCAGGCCATAGACCTTCTCAAGACGTTCAGAAATCGACAAAGTTTCAAGCAGCTCTTGCTTCTGAGGAACTTCGATCCCCAAGTGTCCGGCGACAAGGTCGGCAAGCTGCGCGGATTCAGTCGCTTCACCCACAGCCGAGAGCGCCTCTTCTGGGATGTTTTTCTTGACCTTGGCGTAGCGCTCGAACTCTTCGGAAACGGTGTGTACCAACGCTTCGAGAGCGGCAGGATCGCCGGGCATCTCGGTCAGGTGGTCACAGCTGGCTTCGAAAAAGCTATCGTTATCAAGGTATTCGGTGATCCGTACGCGTGTTTGCCCTTCGACCAACACTTTGACAGTGCCATCGGGAAGTTTCAGCAATTGCAAAACGTTGGCAAGAACGCCGGCTTTGTAAATGCCGTCTGTATCCGGGTCATCAACCGATGGATCAATCTGACTGGCAAGCAGAATCTGCTTGTCGTCGTTCATAACCTCTTCGAGCGCACGCACCGATTTATCGCGCCCTACAAAGAGCGGCACGATCATATGCGGGAACACGACAATGTCGCGCAACGGCAGCACGGGATAAGAGGGATTAAGATGCTGTTTCATGCTCGTTTCCTGTTCTTGGCAAGATGGCCCCGGCCCCGCTTTGCGGCAACACTTGTCCATCTCCGGTCTCGGAAGCTTAATCTGGGGTTAATGACGCGCAAGTTCAAGCGCGACCTCCCCCAAAGCGCCGCCTTTGGTGTTTAGAATGGACCTCTCCCCCGACAGGTGCAAGTGGGGTTTTGCCGCAGATTGGGGGGATTTCGCTTACTTTTTGTTGGTGTTCTGGGGCCGCAAGAGCACGGTTTCGGTCATATAAAGCACAGTTTCGTCGCTTTTTAGCGTCAACTCAGTGAGTTCCAAAACCCGGTCGTCAAAATAGGCGATATAGGTGATGGTCCCAGCGGCGCTCATCCCGCTGGTTTCTGGCATGGTCACAACCAATTGTGGCAGGTCCGATGGCCCGCATTTGGTGTCAGACAGGACATCGGCCAGATCAGGACGACCAGTTGTGTCAAGCAGATCATCGACCCTGTCCACATCATAAGGGCTTGGATCGGCAAGCACCATGTCTTGGGCCTTGCCGGTGAGGTTGTCGAAAAACTTAGATGTCACAGCCCCATTTGACGCGATTTCAATATGGTAAGCCGAAGACCCTTTCACAAAAGAGGTCACAGCATTCTCAATCGACATCGCCCCATCGCGCGCCCATGTCCCTTGCAACCGATCAAGAATCTCTTGTTCATCGGTGACCCCGCAAAACCCGTCGGCCAAAAGGATGGACGGAAGGCACATGCACAACAAAGCTGTGGTCAAAACACGCATGATTTTGGTCCTTTTAAAGCTGTTCGATGTCACCAAGAGCCCTTTGTGCATGAAATTCGGCCTCCCATGCATCAAACCGCCCTTCGGCAATCGCATCCCGCATGCCCTGCATGATTTCCTGAAAGTAATGCAGGTTGTGCCAGGTCAACAACATTCCGCTGATCATCTCGTGGGACCGGAACACATGATGAAGATAAGCGCGGCTATAACCGGAACAGGCCGGACAGGTGCAATGTTCATCAATCGGGCGCGGATCGTCGGCGTGACGGGCGTTTTTGATGTTGATCTGGCCACGACGTGTCCAGGCTTGTCCGGTACGCCCCGAGCGTGACGGCAAAACACAATCCATCATGTCGATGCCGCGTTTAACGGCACCCACGATGTCGTCGGGTTTACCAACGCCCATCAAATAGCGCGGCTTGTCTTTGGGCAAATATCCGGGCGCATAGTCGAGACAGGAAAACATCGCCTCCTGCCCTTCCCCAACGGCTAGCCCACCCACGGCGTACCCATCAAAACCGATATCAATCAACGCCTTGGCGCTCTCTTCTCGGAGATCACTTTCAAGGCCACCCTGCATGATGCCAAACAACATATGCCCGGGGCGATCTCCAAAGGCGTCGCGCGAACGTTGCGCCCACCGCATCGAAAGACGCATGCTTTCGGCGATCCGATCCCGATCCGCCGGCAGCGCCGGACATTCATCAAAGGCCATGACAATATCGGAGCCCAAGAGTTTTTGAATCTCCATCGACCGCTCTGGCGTCAGGTGATGTTTGGACCCGTCGATATGAGATTTAAAGGTCACGCCCTCTTCGGTCAGCTTGCGCAAATCCGACAAGCTCATGACCTGAAATCCGCCGCTGTCCGTCAAAATCGGACGGTCCCAATTCATGAATTTATGCAATCCACCCAAGCGATTGATCCGCTCTGCACCTGGGCGCAGCATCAGGTGATAGGTGTTACCCAACAAGATGTCCGCGCCAGTCTCGCGGACACTTCCGGGCAGCATACCCTTGACGGTTGCTGCGGTGCCGACCGGCATGAAAGCCGGGGTTCTGATATCGCCGCGCGGGGTGTGGATGACACCGGTGCGGGCCTGCCCATCTTGGGCCTGAAGATCAAAGGATGTCTGTGCCATACCGTCGGTTTGCCTCATGACGGCGCGCTTGCCAAGCCCCAGTTGCAAGCCAAGATGGAGGTGCCACGGCCACAGGTTGCAAAACCTGTCATTGGCGGGGCTTTGCCCCCTTGCCCCCGCCATGCGCGCACAGGATGATAAAGGAATGAGCAGAACACCAACTTATAAGGGCGGTATCAACGCCTTGCTGGCCCAATACGAAGGTCGCCGCGACAGTTTTAGCTATGCCGAGAACGAAGGATTGCCCGACCTCGACGTTGATCTAAACTCGCTGGCCAACCAGATTGTGCCGAATCCGAACGAGATTGTCCAAGAAACGCGCCCCTTTCGGTCAAGCTATCACCGCAAACGCTTTCAATTGCGCGAGGAATTGCAGGGGTTGTCTGAGCTGTCTTACTTAAACGGGATGCTGATCGCCCATTTGCGCAAACGCGATGTGCCTGATCATGCCCCTGCCCTGTTTGTGAGACTTTGGGCCGAACATGGCGCGCAATTGGTTCGGGAATTGGATCAGAGATGGCTGGTTTCTGCGATCACCACCTTTGGCGATCACGGAGCAAATGCCACCCAACGCGCCACAGGCCTTGCCATGACCGCCTTGTTCGGCGCGATGAAACTTTATGAATCCGAACGCTTATATTCCGGCCTAACACCTGATCAACCCTTTACTTTAACAGGGAAAATCAGAGCAAAACTTCCCTTAGATATGGACAGCTATTCCATTTCCGGCGGCGGTTTGGATGTCAATCTGATTGCCCGCCTTTGGCAAGAGGCACAGGGCGATACCACCATTGCCCCCCTTGCCCATCATCTGATTGAGCTTCTCATCCATGATGAGCGGACGTTGTTTCGACGCCTGCAGGTGATGAAAGCCCGCCGTGATCGGATAAAAAAGATCAAAACCAAATCCAACATCGCACCAGTGCCAGTGGATCGTCTCACTATTGGCCAACAAGACCTGAGATGGGGCATTGTCAGCACGATAAAGGCCCCTTTGGGTCAGATTGCCCGCTTTGCAGCCCATCATCTTGAGCTTGGTGCAGACGCGCTCCATATCTTTTTGGACGATCCCAAACCGGAAACTGCGGCGTTTCTAGCGCGCCATCCGAAAATCCATGTCACCCTCTGTGACGACGCCTATTGGCAATCAACCGGTAAACGCCGGATGGAAGCGCATCAGCTGCGTCAGGCCTATAATGCCACGCGAACCCTTCGCGCCGTTGAGGATGATTTGCATTGGTTGGGCCATATTGACGTTGATGAATTCATCATGACCGACGCGCCCATGGTTGAAAAACTGGCCTCCGTTGGCCCGGCAATTTCCATGGCGCGCATTCCCCCGGCCGAAGCCTTGGCCCCGGACCGCGGAACACCGGAATATTTCAAGCTGACCCACAAACAAGCCGGGGTAAAGAAGTCTGACCTTCAAGACATTTACCCGACATTCGGCCTACACTTATATGGCGGTTTCTTATCCCATAGTTCGGGCAAAGTTTTCGCCCGCACGGGTATTCCCGACACGCGACTTGGCATTCACACGTTGAAATACAACGGTGAAGATGCCAGCAATCGCGAAAAACCGGCTGGCCTTTTCCTTGCGCATTTTCATGCCCCCAGCTGGGAACATTTCCGCGGCCATTTGGATTTTCGTCAAACAAAAGGCAGCTATCGCCCCCGATCTGAACGCCCGGAATTGGGCCAAGCCGAATTGTTGAAATTCCTCTCTGACGAAGAAGGCGACGCAGGATTGCGCGCGTTCTTTGACGAGGTATGCGCCGACACACCAGAATTGCGCGCGCGCCTCAAAGCCCGCAAAATGCTGTTGCACCATCAATTCGATTTTGACGCCAGCGTCATGCGCGTATTCGGGAGGATGCCATGACCGATCTCAACACCCGCTGGGGTGTCGTTTCGACAATCAAAGCCCCCCTAACAGCGATTTTGAATTTTGCATCGTGGCATTTTGAGCTCGGGGCGCATCGCCTTTATCTATATCTCGACGATGACGTACCAGAAACGCTGGCGGCCTTGAAATCTCATCCAAAGATCAAGGTCTTGCACACCGATGACGCCTATTGGACCAAGCGCAAAGGCCGTCCTCAAAAACATCAGGTCCGCCAAAGCCTCAATGCCCGCCATGCCAATAATCGCCGGGTCGAGGTCGATTGGCTGGCGCATATTGATGTCGACGAATTCCTGTTTCCAACGACCAAAATCGGCAATCTATTGGGTGCATTGCCAGCCCAGGCCAAATGCGCCCGTATCCGACCTATCGAAGCCTTGGCGCATGGGGACGCGGTAGAACCCGGCGAAACCGCGTTCAAAGCCTTTCACTTGGATCAACAAAAACGCCAGGCGGCGTCTGAGGCCTGTTTTCCCAATTGGGGGCCCTATTTATCGGGTGGTTTTTTATCCCATGTGGCGGGGAAATTGTTTTTCCGCACCGGATTAAAAGGCCTTCAAATCAAAATTCACAACATTGCTCTGGATGGCGTTCAAAACCCGGGCCAAGTTGAAATTCCCGACATCGAACTTGGCCATTTTCACGCCGACAGCTGGCAACATTTCATCCAAGCCTACCGGTTTCGCCTTTCTCAAGGCTCATACCGATCTGAATTAAAGCCGCAGGTGCGCAAAGACGGTGCGCCGAATTTACACGATCTGTTTCAAGCCATCGAATCTGACGGCGGCGAAGAGGCGTTGAAGGCGTTTTTTCACGAGGTTTGCGTCGCAGATATCGACCTTTGTCTCCGGCTCAAGGCAAATGGTTTGCTGCGCAGGCATCAATTGGATTATAAAACTCTGCGCAAAACACACTTTCCGGGCATCAATACGCTGTAAAACCGGGGAAAGTTGCCGAATTTGAAACAATCAATGGATAAGACACACAGCCATGTGACCGCCGTGATTGACCTTGGCGCATGTTTTAACTAAACCACGCGCCAAGGGGTTGAGAATGCAACCATGCAAGGCCGAACGGGCCTGCCCCCTAAGCTGCCAGCGGGCCAAGGATCGTGTCCGCAAAAAATACGGACCCGAATGACAAAATTCAGTGACCTGAACCTAAGCCCCAAAGTCCTAAAAGCTGTGGATGAGGCGGGCTATGAAAGCCCGACACCTATCCAAGCCGGGGCAATTCCACCTGCGCTCGAAGGCAAAGACGTGTTGGGCATCGCCCAAACCGGCACCGGAAAAACCGCGAGTTTTACGCTTCCGATGATTTCGATGTTGGCCCGTGGCCGTGCGCGTGCGCGGATGCCACGCTCTTTGGTCTTGTGCCCGACCCGCGAATTGGCGGCGCAAGTGGCGGAAAACTTTGACACCTATTCCAAGCATGTCAAACTCACCAAAGCGCTTTTGATTGGCGGCGTTTCCTTTAAGGAACAAGACGCGTTGATTGATAAAGGTGTCGATGTTCTTATCGCCACCCCCGGTCGTTTGCTCGACCACTTTGAGCGCGGCAAGCTTTTGCTAACCGGCGTTCAGATTATGGTTGTCGACGAAGCTGACAGAATGCTCGATATGGGGTTCATCCCCGATATCGAACGCATTTTCAGCCTCACACCCTTTACACGTCAGACACTGTTCTTTTCGGCCACGATGGCCCCGGAAATTGAGCGGATCACCAACACGTTCCTGTCGGCACCTGCCCGGATCGAAGTTGCACGTCAGGCGACGGCTTCTGAGACCATCGAACAAGGTGCGGTTGTTTTCAAAGCGTCGCGCCGTGATCGCGAAGGCACCGAGAAACGCAAGGTTTTGCGCGCGTTGATCGAGGCCGAAGGTGAAAAATGCACAAATGCAATCATCTTCTGCAACCGCAAAGTTGATGTGGATATCGTCGCGAAATCCCTAAAGAAATATGGTTTTGACGCCGCCCCCATCCACGGCGATCTCGACCAATCGCAACGCATGAAAACGCTTGACGGGTTCCGCAATGGTGAGTTGCGCATTCTTGTCGCCTCTGATGTGGCGGCCCGTGGACTTGATGTGCCATCGGTGAGCCATGTGTTCAACTTTGACGTGCCAAGCCACGCCGAAGATTATGTCCACCGGATTGGTCGTACAGGCCGGGCCGGACGTGACGGCAAAGCAGTGACCATTGTCATTCCGCGCGACGAGAATTATTTCGACGCTGTTGAGGCGTTGATCCAGAAAGAGATTCCGCGGATCGAAAACCCGGTGAAACCAGCGGAAAAACCAGTTAAAGCCGAAAAGCCCGTTCGCGAGCGCGACGAGAAGAAAGACGCGCCGGCCAAAACGAGCCGCGCAAAGTCCGAAGAGCCGCGCGAGGTCAAAAACACACGGTCACGCCGCAACGAAAAACCTAAAGGCGACAACCGTCGCTCTGGTGGTGGTCGCGACAATACGATTGTCGGCATGGGCGATCATATGCCCGAGTTCATCGCGCTAAGCTTTGACGAACGTCGCGCCAGCTAAGATAATCCCTTAAAACGAAAAAGCCCCGCGATCAGGATATGATCGCGGGGCTTTTTGTTGTCCAATGAGATCAGCTTAAACGGCTGATCACCACGGTGACTTCGGGCTTTTTGCCGATCTCATTTTGGCAGCTTTGGCGCGTGACTTTGCGCAGCTCGGATTCCAACTTGTCGTCATCGGTCATGATCTTGGCACCGGCCCGACCCAACAATTGCGACAGGTCTTCTTCCAAAATATCAACCAGCGGTGCATGGCTACGCCCTTGTTCTGGCAGCCCCATGACTTCGCACCATGGATCACCAAGGGCTTCGTCATCTTCGTCCAAAATCACCGTGACCAAAACATGCCCGTTCAACGCCATGCGAATCCGGTTGCGAACCACACCGTCCAAGGCACCAATTTGCACTGATCCATCCAGATAGGTGCGACCGGTTTCGATATATTCTGTCACTTTGGGTTTGTTGCCGCTGAGATCAATCATCATCCCATTGACCGCCAATACGCCCTGACGGCCTTTGGCTTCGGAGAGTTTGACATGCTCGCGCAAATGACGGTGTTCGCCGTGCATCGGTACCACGATTTGGGGTTTGACGATATCTTGCATGGTTTCAAGATCGGGGCGGTTGGCGTGACCCGAGACGTGATAATCCCCATCGCTATCGCCTACAATATCAACGCCTTGCTCCGAAAACTGGTTCATGATGCGGATCACACCGCGTTCATTCCCCGGAATGGTTTTCGACGAAAATAAGAACAGGTCGCCCTCTTTCAAGGTGATGCCGTTGTATTTCCCACGCGCCAATTGCGCACTGGCGGCACGGCGTTCCCCCTGCGATCCGGTGACGATCAACATGACGTTGTCGCGCGGTAGTTGCACCGCGTCTTCCGGCCCAATCACCGGAGGGAAGTTCTTCAAAACACCCGTTTCGACCGAGGCTTCGATCATCCGACGCATCGCCCGGCCTAGCAAACAGATAGATCGGCCCGCCTTGGCCCCCGCTTCGGCCAAGGATTTGACCCGCGCCACGTTGGAGGCAAAGGTCGTGGCAATGACCATCTGATCGGCCTCGGCCACCAGCTTTTCAACCGCTGGGGTGACAATGGCCTCGGATCGGCCTGCGCTGCGCGAGAAGATATTGGTCGAATCCACAACCAAGGCTTTGACGCCATCCTTGGACACTTCGGCCCAAAGCTCGGGGTCCCAGGCTTCGCCAACAAGCGGAGTTGTATCGAGTTTGAAGTCGCCGGTATGGATCACACGGCCATCTGGACTATCAATGACCAGCGCGCTGCTTTCGGGAATCGAATGCGAAATTGGCAGGAAACCAACAGTCAACGGCCCTGCCTGCACGGTTTCGGGCCATTTGCCGACGGTTTGCACCGCGTTGCCCTCAACCCCGTATTCCGCAAGCTTGTGACGCGCGATGTTTGAGGTAAAGGCACGGGCATAGATTTTGACGCCCAGATCACCAAACAGATGGCCAACCGCACCGACGTGATCTTCGTGGGCGTGGGTGATGAACACCGCCTCGATCCGGTTGCGGTTTTCCTTGAGCCAGGTGATGTCAGGCAGGATCAGGTCAACACCCGGCGTGCTGTCCATGTCGGGGAAAGTCACACCAAGATCAACAACGATCAAACGTTCCTCACCCTGTTTGCCATAGCCATAGACATAGCAATTCATGCCGATTTCGCCGGCACCGCCCAAAGGTAGATAGATCAACCGCTCCGAACTCATGCGCTCTTAGCCCCCATTTTTCTTGTTATAATTATATATGACGGTCAGCCCATGCATGGTCAGGTCGTCTTCGATACTGTCAAATAGCATTTCGCCCGTCGCAAACAAGGGGGCAAGGCCACCTGTGCCAATAACCTTCATCGGGCGACCATATTCTGCCTTAATCCGCGCCGTGATCCCTTGGATCAGCCCAACATAGCCCCAAAACACACCCGATTGGATACAGGCAACGGTGTTGGTTCCAATCACTTGCTCCGGTTGGCTAATATCAACATGAGGAAGCGCGGCCGCCCCTTGGTGCAAGGCTTCGAGGCTGAGGTTCACACCGGGCGCGATGACGCCACCAACATAGGCCCCATCTTCGGCCACCACATCGAAATTGGTCGCCGTGCCAAAATCAACCACAACGACATCACCGCCATGACGATCATAGGCCGCCGCCGCATTGGCCAAACGGTCTGGGCCAACACCGGTTCCGGTGTCAACGCGTGGCAGGATCGGCAAATCACATCCGGGTTTTCCAACGACCAGCGGGCGACAGCCAAAGAAGCGATCGGCAAAGACACGCAGGTTAAAGACGACGCGCGGCACTGTTGAGCTAATAATCACATCGGTGATGTCAACGTTTAGCCCGTAGTGGTTCACAAGGGTCGAATACCACGTAAAATAGGCGTCAGCCGTGCGCGAATGGTGGGTCGAGGTGCGCAGGGTGCACAAGAAGGTTTCCCCATCCCAGATCGAGAAAACCGTATTGGTGTTGCCGCAATCAATCGCCAAAAGCATGCGTTACGCCTTTCAGAAAAACACATCAGCAGCCGCGATTTCTTCGCGGCCTTTTGCGGTCTTTAAGACCAGATTGCCCTGCGCGTCCACCTCTTCAAAGGTGCCGGTGACCTCATGATTGGCCAAACGTGCTGTTACGACCTCGCCCAAACGCGCAGCGCGATCCATCCACGCCTGTCTGATCGGGGCAAAGCCATAGGTGACAAAGCTGGCCTCTCGCGCGGCATAAGCCTTGGCCAAAGCCTCCAACATCATCTCGGGGCTGACGCGTTTTCCGGTTTCGGCCAAAAGTGACACAGGCGCAACCGCCCCGCTTTCAACCTGAGCGGCATCCGGGGCAGCGATCAGGTTAATGCCGATACCGATGGCCAAATGCCCACCGGGGCCGCCGATCCCTTCGAGAAGAATACCCGCCACCTTGCCGCCATTTAGCAAAACATCGTTGGGCCATTTTAAAGCCAAACCCGCCGACGTCCCGGTCAGGGCTTCGAAGGCGTCATAGAGCGCAAGGGCCGTGACAAAGCTGCGCAAAGCCACAACATCCGGCGTTTCGGTTGGTCGCAAAACCAGCGTCGCCGAGAAGTTTCCAAGCGGATTGACCCACGCCCTCCCCCGACGTCCACGGGCCGCCGTTTGTTTGAGGCCCAGTATCCATTCCGGGCCAGCCAGATCTTTGGCGATCCGGGCCGCTTCGGCGTTGGTGCTGTCCACTTCGACCAACACACGTTTTCCATATCCATCAGGCCAAGCCATATGTCGCCCTTTCCAACTTATCGGTCACCGCGAAGTCGCGGTGCCTTTATACAAAATGACGCGCCACAATGGGCGCGTCACGTTTGTCTATTCTTTTGGCAGGTCGATCACTGGACCAATGTGGCCGCCGCCGATTGGGCCCATGTTTCAACACCAAACAAGTTGACCACACCCAGCACCATAATCACCGCGGACAGGTACAACCCACCTTTGAGAACCCAAGACCCGTTTGTTTCCAGCGCCTCTTCTTGCTCTTCGCCAAAATACATGAAGAAAACAATGCGGAGGTAGTAGAACGCACCGATCACAGAGGCGATCACACCGGCGATTGCCAGCCACGCCAGATCAGCCTCATAAGCCGCGCGCAAAACGTAGAATTTGCCAAAGAAACCAACAAGCGGTGGAATACCAGCCAAGCTAAACAGCAGGACCAACATCGCCAAAGCTTTTGCCGGTTCGCGGGTGGAATACATGCCGAGGCTGCCGATATCTGTGACCGGTTGGCCATCACGTTCCATCGACATGATAAAGGCAAAGGTACCGATATTCATGGTCACATAGATCGCCATGTAGATCAGCATCGCTTGCACACCAAGCGCGGTGCCGGCCGCAAGACCCATCAGGGCAAAACCCATATGTGCAATCGACGAATAGGCCATCAGGCGTTTGATGTCGCGCTGACCGATTGCGGCGATGGCCCCTAGGAACATCGACAGAACCGACAACAAGGCGATGACCTGGCTCCAATCCGAGATCGCCTGACCAAAGGCGTCAAACATCACACGGGCGAACATTGCCATGGCCGCGACTTTTGGCGCCGTGGCAAAGAAGGCGGTGACCGGTGTGGGCGAGCCTTCGTAGACGTCCGGTGTCCACATGTGGAACGGCACAGCAGAAACTTTGAACGCCAGACCGGCGATCAGCAGGACCAGACCAATCAACAGGCCAGTCGAGACGTGACCATGAACAGCCGCGGCGATGATGCCTTCGAAGTTGGTTGTTCCGGCAAAGCCGTAGGTCAAAGACGCACCATAAAGCAGCAAACCCGAGCTTAGCGCGCCAAGCACGAAATACTTCAAGCCCGCTTCGGTCGATTTCGCGCTATCACGACGGAAAGACGCGACAACGTACAGCGCCAGCGACTGCAGTTCGAGGCCCATATAGAGGGTCATCAGGTCGGAGGCCGACACCATGACCATCATCCCGACAACCGACAAGGCCACCAGAATGGGATATTCGAACACCAACATGCCGCGACGCGCCATGTAGCCTTCGCTCATCAACAGAACACAGGCTGCAGACGCGAGGATAACCACCTTGGCGAAACGGGCGAACCCGTCAACAACCAGAAGACCGCCAAAGGCAGAGGTGGATCCTTCGCCGGTCATCCCGATCCAGAAGGCCAGCACCAGGAACACTGCAGCTGTGACCCATGTCAGGGTCGAGGCCAGCTTGTCCTTGCCGGTATAGACCGCACCAAGCAGCGCGCCCATGGCAAAGACCGAAAGCAGGATTTCCGGCAGGATGATATTGAGATCAGCCGAGATCATAACCCCGCCCCCTTAATGATGTTCGACATCAGCGGTTTCCGCAGGCGCACCTAAGTCCGCCGCGGCAACTGCCGTGTCATAATGTTGTACGAGTGCCGTCACCGATGGGCCGATACGATCTAGGATCGGAGCCGGATAGACCCCCAACCAGATTGTCATCACCACCAGCGGTGCAAAGATCAGCTTTTCACGCAGGTTCATGTCGGTGATGGTTTTCAGGCTTTCCTTGATCAGGTCGCCCATGACGACGCGACGATAGAGCCACAGTGCATAACCGGCCGACAGGATCACACCGGTAGTCGCACCCGCAGCAACCCAGGTGTTTTTCTGGAAGACACCCATCAGCGTCAGGAATTCCCCGATAAAGCCAGAGGTGCCCGGCAGGCCGACATTGGCCATGGTGAAGAACATGAAGATCAGCGCATAGGCCGGCATCCGGTTCACAAGGCCGCCATAGGCGTCGATCTCGCGGGTGTGCATCCGGTCGTAGATCACGCCAACACAGAGGAAGAGCGCGCCAGAGATAAACCCGTGGCTCAGCATCTGGAAGATCGCGCCATCAACACCTTGTTGGTTGGCCGCAAAGATCCCCATTGTCACATACCCCATGTGCGCAACCGAGGAATAGGCGATCAGCTTTTTCATGTCCTCTTGGACAAGCGCCACCAGCGATGTGTAAATGATCGCAATGACCGACAGGGTGAACACAAAGTTCGCCATGACATCCGACCCGACCGGGAACATCGGCAGGCTAAAGCGCAAGAAGCCATAGCCACCCATCTTCAACAAGATCGCCGCAAGAACAACAGACCCGGCCGTCGGGGCCTGAACGTGGGCTTCGGGCAACCAGGTGTGGACCGGCCACATGGGCATTTTGACCGCGAAGCTGGCAAAGAAGGCCAAGAACAACATAGTCTGGAGGCCGCCGACAACCTGAATACCCAGAATGCTAAAGCTTTCGGTGGCAAAGTTGTGGCTGAGCAGTTTGACGATATCGGTGGTGCCCGCATCTGCGTACATCGCGATCATCGCAACCAGCATCAGAACCGAACCAAGCAGCGTGTAGAGGAAGAACTTGAACGAGGCGTAGATGCGTTCTTTGCCGCCCCAAATCCCGATGATCAGGAACATCGGGATCAGGCCCGCTTCGAAGAACAGGTAGAACAGGACCAGATCAAGGGCCATGAACACGCCAAGCATCAACGTTTCCAAGAGCAGGAACGCGATCATGTATTCCTTGACGCGGTGGCTGACATCCCAAGACGCCGCGATTACCAGCGGCATCATGAAGGTGGTCAACATCACAAACAGAACCGAAATCCCGTCGACGCCCATTTTGTATTTCAGACCAAGAAGCCATTCACGCTCTTCGACCATCTGGAACCCGGTGTCTGCGGGATCAAATTGGAACAGAATAAACAGCGAGATCAGAAAGGTGGCCGTGGTGGCGAACATCGCCAACCACTTGGCATTGCGGTCAACCGCCTCGCCTTTGCCGCGCAGCAACCCAGCCAAAATCAGGGCCGCCAAGAGAGGCAGGAAGGTGACTATGGAAAGCAAGTTACCCATTAGTGCGCTCCTCCGCTGAGCGTCATCCAGGTGATGAGAACGGCCATGCCGATCACCATCCAAAAGGCATAAGTAAAGATGAAACCAGACTGCGCCTTGCCGGCCAATCGAGTGAAGAAGGGAACGATGCCCATGGCAATGCCGTTTAAGGCACCCTTGATGATCGCCTCGTCAACGTTTTTCCACAGCAAGCGACCAAGGGCTTTGGACGGTTGAACAATGAGGAAATCGTAGATTTCGTCGAAGTACCATTTGTTTAGCAAGAACAGGTACAACGGGCGCTGCGCCTCGGCCAGACGTTTGGGCAAGCTTGGGTTCACGATGTAGAACCAGTAGGCCGTGGCCAAACCAATGATCATTGCGATGAACGGGCTGACTTTGACCCAGATCGGGGCATGATGCGCCTCGTCCATGACGTGATTGTCAGGATGGGTAAAGATCGCCCCCTCGGGTGCCGCGCCATGGTGGGCAGCAGCCATTGCTGCGTGGCCTTCATCGGTATGCGCCGCAACGTGATCCTTAGCGTCACCGTGATCATCACTGTGATTGTCTGCGGCATGATCGTCCGCAGCTGATGCTGCATGATCGTCACTGTGCTCGGACGCTTCGGCGTGATGGTCGGGAACACCAAAGAAGGTGTTGACCTTGTGGTGGTCGCCAAAGAACGATCCGTACCAAAGCATACCGGCAAAGACCGAGCCAAGCGCCAAGACACCCAGCGGCACCAACATGACCATCGGGCTTTCATGCGCGTGCTCATGTGTGTGCTTGTCGCCGCGCGGCTTGCCAAAAAAGGTCATGAACATCAGACGCCAGCTATAGAAGCTTGTGAACAGCGCCGCGATAACCAGCATCCAGAAGGCATAACCGCCTTGTGTTCCGGCCCATGCGCTTTCGATCACCGCATCCTTGGACAGGAAGCCGGCGAAACCAATATGGGTGAGCGGGATACCAACACCGGTGATGGCCAGCGTGCCAATCATCATTGCCCAGAAGGTTTTGGGAAGCTTGTCCTTAAGACCACCGTAGTTCCGCATGTCTTGTTCGTGATGCATACCATGGATCACGGAACCCGCGCCAAGGAACAACATCGCCTTAAAGAACGCGTGTGTGAACAGGTGGAACATCGCGACCGAGTAAACGCCGACACCCGCCGCCACAAACATGTAACCCAGCTGGGACATGGTGGAATAGGCGATAACGCGTTTGATGTCGTTTTGAACAAGGCCGATGGTGGCCGCGACAAAGGCTGTGGTCGCCCCAAGGAAGGTGATGAACGCAGTGGCGTTTGGCGCGAATTCCATCAGCGGCGACATGCGACAGACAAGGAAGACACCGGCGGTAACCATGGTCGCAGCGTGGATCAACGCCGAAACAGGTGTCGGACCCTCCATCGCGTCGGGCAGCCATGTGTGAAGGAACAGCTGGGCCGATTTACCCATCGCACCAACAAAGAGCAACAGCGCCAGAACTTCGGCGGCGTTCCATGTGCCCCACAGGAAATGCAGCTGTGTTTCCGCCAGTGCAGGAGCCGCGGCAAAGATATCATCAAACTTGACGCTATCGACCAAGAAATACAGGCCAAAGATACCGAGCGCAAAGCCAAAATCACCTACGCGGTTAACGATGAACGCTTTCATCGCGGCGGCGTTGGCGGTCGGCTTGCGATAGTAGAAGCCGATCAAGAGGTATGAGGCAACGCCCACACCTTCCCAGCCAAAGAACATCTGAACAAGGTTGTCCGAGGTCACCAGCATTAGCATCGCGAATGTGAAGAAGCTCAGATAAGCAAAGAAACGGGCCCGGTAGCTTTCTTCGCCGTCTTTGAACTGATCGTCATGGGCCATGTAGCCAAAGCTATAAAGGTGGACCAGCGCCGACACCGTCGTGACAACAATCAGCATGATCGAGGTCAGGCGATCAAGGCGAATGCCCCAATCGGTGCTAAGCGTGCCGCTTTCGATCCAGCGTAAAACTTGGATATGTTGGGTCTCAGGGCCATGGGTCAAGAAGACGATCCAGCTTAGGGCGCAGGCAAGGAACAACAAACCGGTTGTAACCCACTGTGCGCCACGGATCGAAATGAACTTCCAGCCAAACCCGGCAATCAAGCTGCCCACGAGCGGGGCGAAAAGGATGATGCTTTCCATCGGGTTAGCCTTTCATCACGTTGACGTCTTCCACGGCGATTGTGCCGCGGTTCCGGAAGAAGCAGACGAGAATGGCAAGGCCAATAGCGGCCTCTGCCGCGGCAACCGTCAACACAAACAACGTGAAGACCTGCCCGACCAGATCGCCCAAATGGGTCGAAAAGGCCACAAGGTTGATATTCACCGCAAGCAACATAAGTTCAATCGACATCAACAGGATGATGACGTTCTTGCGGTTCAGGAAGAGCCCGAAGATCCCAACGACAAACAGCACCGCTGCCACCGTCAGGTAATGTTCCAATCCGATCATATCCCTCGTCCTTTTTGCAGCATGCGCGCCGCCTCGTCTAATTCCGTAGCGGGCCCAAGGCCCGATGCTTCGTACTTGTTTCTGCCGTCAATCGGCAGGCGCAATGGGAAACCCAAAGCGGTTTGTTACAATCCGCGCCGCTTGCGCTCGGCCTTGACCGGAATGCGTTTGGCTTGGGGTTTTGGGGCCAACACAAGTGCGGCGACCCCAATCAATGTTGCAATCAACAATTCCATCATCACAGTCCCTGCCCCGGTTTCACGTCTTTAAGTTCCATCGCCTTGGCCGGATCGCGGTAGATCTGGGCCAGAATATCCTGACGCTTGACGTCCTTGCGATGCCGTAGTGTCAGAACAATCGCACCGATCATCGCAACCAGCAGGATCAAACCGGCCAGTTGGAAGAGCAAGAAGTACTGATCATAAAGGATCAGGCCCAAGGCTTGGGTGTTGTGTATTTCAGAGGCATCCGGTGTCGGAGCTGACAGCTGCGATTTTGCCACCTCGGCAAAGTCCCATGCGCCAAACGCCATGGTTAGCTGCATCAAGATCATCAGGCCGATGAGCAAGGCCAGCGGCATGTACTTTGCCATTTCGGCCTTTAGTTCGGCAAAATCGACGTCCAACATCATGACAACAAACAGGAAAAGAACAGCTACCGCGCCGACATAAACAATGATCAGCAGCATGGCGACAAATTCTGCCCCCATCATCACAAAGAACCCAGCCGACGAGATAAAGGCCAGAATGAGCCAAAGAACGGAATGCACCGGGTTGCGGCTGATCACGGTGAAAAGCCCACCGGCAATCGCGCCAAGTGCAAACAGATAGAAGGCAAAGACCATCATGTCTCATCATCCTTTTTTTCAGCCATAACGTCTTTGGCCATTTCCATGGCCCGCGTCATGGCGGGAATTCCAGCGAACATCGACATTTGTGCGATTGTTTCGGCGATTTCTTCTTCGGTGGCCCCAGCTTCCATAGCGTGGCGCACCGTCGAGCGCATCGGCACTTCGGCCTGTGCGCCCTGCATTGTCAGACCGGCCAACGTCAGCAACAGTCGGGTTTTAGCATCAAGCCCATTTTGCGACAGGCCTTTACCAAAGAACATTTCCATGGCGTCTTTGCCCATGGTTGGCCACAGTTTTTCAAAGCCTGACGGGTCGAATGACGACATCGCCGGGTTAAAGGCCTTGGTCATTTCCTGAGCTTGTTCCATCATCAATTCAAACGGAGTTTTACCAGTCATTCTGTGCCCTCCTTGGTCTGACACGGGCCAAAAACCGACACCCGTGCCGCGACCCATTGTTCACCGCCAAAGTCGCGGGGTTCTAGAATCGAAACGACCTCTTGGTCGTCGATCTGAAACGGTGCAACGGATGACAAGCCTGAGTCAGGCCCGCTAAACTGCGTGCCAAAATCTTGCATAAGCTGGCCATGGATGGCCCCAATCATCGCGTCTTGATCCGGTGCATGGGTGGTCATGAAGCAGCTGCAAAAACTATCGTGCTCAACAACATCCAGCAAAACCTCGGGCGGCATGTGCCAGCCACTATCGGTGTCCTGCAACCCGGCCGCCTTGGCTTTGTCATCAACATTGGCAAAGTTTGGCGCGCTGGCCATACAGACCTGCGCAAAAATCTGCGCGCGCATGGCGACCCAAGCATCGCTCCCTTTTTCACCAGCTTGCTCCGCCCCGGCCACAGCAGAGTTCACCGTTGACGCCTGAAGCGCAACAGCAAGAGCAGCAAATGTGGTTGAACGAAGCAGCATGGCGTCAGGCCTTAGCGATACGGGGCATCAAGTTCGAGGTTACGGGCGATTTCAGCCTCCCAACGTTCACCGTTCGCAAGGAGTTTTTCCTTGTCATAGAACAGCTCTTCGCGGGTTTCGGTGGCGAATTCGAAATTCGGTCCTTCGACAACCGCATCCACCGGGCAGGCCTCTTGGCAGAAGCCGCAGTAGATGCATTTGGTCATGTCGATGTCATAACGGGTGGTGCGTCGTGAGCCATCTTCACGCGGCTCGGCGTCAATGGTGATCGCCTGCGCCGGGCAGATCGCTTCGCAGAGTTTACAGGCAATGCAACGCTCTTCGCCGTTCGGATAACGACGCAGCGCGTGTTCCCCACGAAACCGTGGACTAAGCGGGCCTTTTTCATGGGGATAGTTCAACGTCGCCTTAGGCGCGAAGAAGTATTTAAACCCCAGCTGGAACCCCTTTACGAAGTCCGCAAGCAAAAAGTACTTGGCTGCGCGGCCATAATCGATGTTTGCCATCAACTGGTCTCCTCGGCTTGGGCCTTCATGTTAGCCTCTAGCTTTTCTGCGGTTTCCGCATCCATGAGCGGATCGCCGTTTTCGTCATATTCTACAAACGCCGCTTCCTCAGCCGTGTCGGCCTCGGCAACGTCAGTTTCATCATCCCCCAAGCCTTCGGCAGGCATGGCCTCGGCCCCGGCGGCCCAACGAAACAACGCCGCAGCGATCTCATTGGCTTGTGGCATCAGATTGCCATCTTCATCCGTGTCCGGCAGCCCGCAATCACGCACAACAAAATCACCTAACGTGATCATGTCGATGTATTTCGCGTTTAACAGCGCCTCTTTCAGATCAGACATCGCCTTCCTCCTTGCTCCAAAGCCTCTGGTCGCCAGTTTGGAACCGGGCGCGTGTTGCGCCCTGCCCCGGGACTTGACCAATATGCTTTGTCACGATCATGGATCAGCCCCCGGTCGCATAGCGGGCATAAACGCCCCAGAACCATTCGAACTTGGCCGCAAAGGCCACAAAGACCACCCAGATCAGCGACATCGGCAGGAAGACTTTCCAGCCAAGACGCATCAATTGGTCGTAACGGTAGCGCGGTGTAATCGCCTTCACCATCGAGAAGAAGAAGAAGACAAAGACCATCTTCGACACCATCCAGAACACGCCATCAGGCAGGCCCGGAACCGGTGACAACCAGCCGCCGAAGAACATCACCGAAATCAGTGCGCACATCAGAACAACGGCGGTCAATTCGCCAATCATAAAGAGCAAGAACGGCGTCGAGCTATATTCAACCTGATAGCCCGCGACCAGTTCCGATTCAGCTTCGGGCAAGTCGAACGGCGGGCGGTTGGTTTCAGCAAGCGCAGAGACAAAGAACAGAATGAGCATTGGGAAATGCGGGATCCAGTACCAGCTCAGCAAACCAGCGCCCTCTTGGGCCTTGACGATTTCGCCAAAGTTCATAGATCCGGAAGAGATAACCACACCGATGATGATCAGGCCGATTGACACCTCATAGGAAACCATCTGTGCCGCAGAGCGCAATGAGCCAAGAAACGGGTATTTGGAGTTTGACGCCCAACCACCCATGATCACACCGTAAACCTCTAGCGAGGAGACCGCGAAGACATAGAGGATGGCGATGTTCAAATCTGAAATCACCCAACCGTCGTTGAACGGGATAACCGCCCAGGCGATAAAGCTCATTACAAGCGAAATCATCGGAGCGAGGAAGTAAACAAAGCGGTCGGCACCGGCAGGGACAACGACCTCTTTGACAATGTATTTGATAAAGTCGGCGAAACTTTGGGCAAGACCAAAGAAACCAACGACGTTCGGGCCTTTGCGCATCTGGACAGCGGCCCAAATTTTGCGGTCGCCCCACATCAAAAACGCCAAGGCCACCAGCAGTGGTACAAGAACCGCGAGAATTTGTGCCACGATCACAATCGCGATGCCTAGGTAGGTTGTGGTAAAGAATTCAGCCATCAGGTCCTCATACCATCGGTATTCCGTTCTCAGCGCAGGCCGATGCGACGGTTTCAGCGTCGATCGTCTTGAGCCCACGGGGCAGCGCCGGCGAGATGGTGTAAACCGCATCTCCCTGCCAGAGGCCACCCTCTTCGTTTACTGTCGTGCGCAAATGCCGCGCAAAACCATAGCCACGAATAAGCGCATATTGCGCCGCAACACATCGGGCATAGTCATCGACATCCGCAGCGTCGCGCGCCCCGCGCATCGCCACATGAAAATTCACCAGATCGCCGTCCAAAAGACGGGTCTCAATACCTTCGTACTTTGGTTCAAAAGGCAGCTCGGCCTGAGCGGATTGCTCCGAGCAGGCGGTCAACAAGCTGGCCAATCCGACCACAGTTATGAAGGCAAAAGCCCGCACCCTTATTCAGCCGCCATCGGGGCTTTGGTACGGTCTTTGGCACCGCGCGACAAATCCGCCATCAGGCTGGACGCCCGGGCAACCGGGTTGGTCAGGTAGAAATCCTTGATCGCATAGCGGAACGAGGCACTCCCCAGCTTGTCGGTGCCCAAGGCCTGCCACTCGTTTTCTGGAACGGTGTCGATCTTGGCCAAATGCGGAACGTCGGCGACCAAAGCCTGACGCAACGCAGCGAGGCTATCCCAAGGCTGTGTGGCGTCAAGCTCGGCGCTCAATGCCCGCAAGATCGCCCAGTTTTCCTTGGCCTCACCCGGCGCAAACCCGGCACGCATCGCCAATTGCGGACGTCCTTCGGTGTTCACAAACAAGCCATTTTCTTCGGTATAGGCCGCTGCAGGGAGGATCACGTCGGCACGATGCGCCCCACGATCCCCGTGCGACCCTTGGTAGATGACCAATGGTCCCGCCGCGATGTCGACTTCGTCAGCACCAAGGTTGTAGATCACATCACAGTCAGACACCGCATTGCGACCACCGTCATTGACCGCCCCAACGTCCAAGGCACCAACGCGACCCGCGGCCGTGTGCAGTACTAGAAACTTGCTTTCGGTAAGTTCGGCATATTTCTGAGCCGCGGCCAATACAGCAGCCCCATCCGCCTCGGCAATGGCACCTTGGCCAACAATGACCAGAGTTTCCTTGCCCTTGGCCCCGTCAACGTCACCATCCAAAAGCGCCTGAAGCGCCGCGCGGTCGGTACCGGCGTGGTAGTATTCGTAGGTCAGGTCGACCTCTTCGCCAACCACACCGATGTTGCAGCCATTGGTCCAAGCACGACGAATACGGGCATTCAAAACCGGTGCTTCTTCGCGTGGGTTGGTGCCGATGAGCATGATCGCCTTGGCCGAATCGATATCTTCGATGCTGGCGGTGCCAACATAGCCCGAGCGATTGCCCGCAGGCAGACGGGCCCCATCAACGCGACATTCGACGATACCGCCCTGCCCTTCGACGAGCTGTTTGACACTATAGGCCGCTTCGGTCGAGGCAAGATCGCCAACCAGAGCCCCGAGTTTCGTTGCGCCCTTGATGGCACTTGCTGCCTTGCCCAATGCTTCGGGCCAGGTGGCGGGGCGCAGTTTGCCGTTTTCGCGGATATACGGCGTGTCGAGACGCTGACGACGCAGACCATCCCACACAAAACGTGATTTATCGGAAATCCACTCTTCGTTCACACCGTCGTGGTTGCGCGGCATGATGCGTTTGACTTCGCGCCCCTTGGTATCAACCCGAATGTTGGAGCCAAGCGCATCCATCACGTCGATGGTTTCTGTCTTGCTCAATTCCCAAGGACGGGCGGTAAAGGCGTAGGGTTTCGACACCAGCGCCCCAACAGGGCACAGATCAATGATATTGCCCTGAAGGTTCGAATCCAGCGTCTGGTTCAGATAACTGGTGATCTCGGCATCTTCGCCGCGACCGGTTTGGCCCATCTGGGTCAAGCCCGCGACCTCAGAGGTAAAGCGAACACAACGCGTACAGCTGATGCAGCGTGTCATGTGTGTTTCGACCAGCGGCCCAAGATCGAGATCGTCAACAGCGCGCTTTGGTTCGTTGAACCGCGTACCAGACATGCCATAAGCCATGGCTTGGTCTTGCAGGTCGCATTCACCACCTTGGTCGCAAATCGGGCAATCCAGCGGGTGGTTGATGAGCATAAACTCCATCACCCCTTCGCGGGCCTTTTTCACCATCGGTGAATTGGTTTTCACAACCGGTGGCTGCCCTTCTGGGCCAGGGCGCAAATCGCGCACCTGCATCGCACAGGATGCGGCGGGTTTGGGCGGACCGCCCACAACCTCAACCAAACACATCCGGCAATTGCCCGCGATGGAGAGTCGTTCGTGATAGCAGAATCGCGGCACCTCAATCCCAGCCTCTTCACAGGCTTGGATGAGCGTCATCGCCCCATCTACTTCTACTTCATGGTCATCAATGATGATCTTGCGCAAATCGGACATGCCCGGCCTTTCCACGTTCATGGCTGGCACGGCGCCCCTTATGACACGCCGCGGTCGCTCGCCTTCTAGCGTGTGTAGCCGCGCGACGCCAGTCGTTAGAACACGGAATTGCGGGAAAAATCGCCGCGCCCCCATGGATTGGGACGCGGTTAAATGCGGGATTTAGAATGTATATTCAGAAATTCGCCCCGGTTTGGTAACAATGGTTAACAAAGACAGGGCGACATGAAATGCGACCTTGGTTTAAGGCGGCCGCAATTCGAATTAACGCAAAAGGGTTCCGATACCGGTCTGGCGCTTGATTTCGGCCTTGCCAAAGGAACAAAGCGCCTTGCGATCTTTGTAATTGACCCCCTTAGCAGTCAAGAAAGCTTCGGCTTTGCCGCGCATCCGGCGTTTTTCTTTTTTCGACGTCACATAATCGTCGATCTCTTGCTTGGAGTACCCCATGGATCGGGCCTTGTCTTGCAGATCGTTTAACCGCGACAGCGCCCGGAACATCCGAGCGTTAATACCATCACATTTTTTGCGAATCTCATCAGCTATCGCGACTTCCATCAATTTGTCGTCAATTGCAGGTACTTGGCTTAGCGGAGCCTTGGCGGCCAGAGGTTGGGCAGCGCCCAGAAAAATCAAAACAACGGGAATCAGGCGCATTATTGGCCCTCCTTGACTACTCATTTGACCAAAGATGGGCTGGGCGGCGGCAGTTATTCAATAACAGCCGCCTAAATGAATGAAAATCGGCAGGTTCCCACCAATTCAAGCGATCCTGTCTTAGCCCGCGTCGCGACAAGTTCCCATAAATGTCAGGGTATCGTTTTCGACAATCAAAGCGTCAGGATCTGTGTCGGGGCCAACCTCCCAATCAATGTCAGAAGAGCCGAAGTATTCAATACAATGACGAATCCCTTGATGTTCAGCGGCTTCAATCGCCCCATCCAAAGAATTGGACACTGGTTTGACGCTGGCAACAAAATGTTGACGATCTGAACGTTCTGCCTTGGCTTTTGTTTTAAACAACTGGCCGTCAAAGGTTGGGTTCTTACCGCTGCCAATGTTCAATTTCGAACACCCGGCAACCGCCAGCCCCATCATCAAAAAGATTGCGAAACGTCCCATCCCAGGCCTCCTCTGCACAGCCGCGCGAAATTGCGCCACCTTGCCATGCGTTTACCTTAACCAATTCAATCCAATAAGCCAATTGCGTCTCATGGCAAAGACCAGTGTTGCCGTTCGTTGGTGACGGGTCAAGTCAGGTCTTACAAACCAGTGAGTTTATGTAAGAGGTACAACACAAAAGCGATCGCCAATCCCCCCAGAATTGTAACAGGGACAGATTTCGAAAACTTCATTTGGAAGCGAGGGCCGTCTCCTCCATGAAAACCGCAGGAGCAGGTACTATTCTTTGGATAAGGCGGTTGGTTGCAGGCTGGACAACTATTTGGATGCAAGTCTTCGCTAGACAAAAAATTCCAAGACATATTCCAACCCCCTATAAAAAAGAGGGCTTAGAAGCCCCCTTTGAAACTTAGTGCTGAAACCGATGATTACTCGGCAGCGATGGCGCTGAGCTTACCGGATTTCTGCGCCTTGATCCGATCTTCGATTTCCTCGCGGAAGTTGCGGATCAAACCTTGGATCGGCCAAGCAGCCGCATCGCCAAGAGCGCAAATGGTGTGGCCTTCGACCTGCTTGGTCACATCCCAAAGCATGTCGATCTCTTCAAGATCAGCCTCGCCACGAACAAGACGCTCCATGACGCGCATCATCCAACCGGTACCTTCGCGGCACGGCGTACATTGGCCACAGCTTTCGTGCTTGTAGAATTTCGCCAAACGCCAGATCGCTTTGATGATGTCGGTCTGCTTGTCCATAACAATCACCGCCGCCGTGCCAAGGCCAGAGCCAAGCTCACCTCGCAGGTAATCGAAGTCCATGATCGCGTCCTTCATATGCTCACCGCGCACACAAGGAACAGACGATCCGCCCGGAATAACCGCCAGTAGGTTGTCCCAGCCACCACGAATGCCTCCGCAATGCTTTTCAATCAGTTCTTCAAAGCTGATTGACATGGCTTCTTCAACGACACAGGGGGTGTTGACGTGGCCAGAAATCGCAAACAGCTTGGTGCCCGCGTTGTTTTGGCGGCCGAAACCAGCAAACCATTCAGGACCACGGCGCAAAATTGTCGGCACAACCGCAATCGATTCGACGTTGTTCACGGTAGTGGGGCAGCCATAAAGACCAGAGCCAGCCGGGAACGGCGGCTTCATGCGCGGCATGCCCTTTTTGCCCTCAAGGCTTTCGAGCAAGGCAGTTTCTTCACCGCAAATATAAGCCCCTGCCCCATGATGCAGGAATAGGTCGAAATCCCAGCCCGAGCCAGCGGCGTTTTTGCCCAAAAGACCGGCGTCATATGCTTCATCAATCGCCGCCTGAAGCGCCTCTTTTTCACGGATATATTCACCGCGAATATAGATGTAACACGTGTTGGCCTGCATCGCGAATGATGCGATCAAACAGCCTTCGATCAACGTATGCGGGTCATGGCGCATGATTTCGCGGTCTTTACAGGTGCCCGGCTCGGATTCATCTGCGTTCACAACAAGGTAGGACGGGCGACCGTCGCTTTCCTTGGGCATGAAAGACCACTTCAATCCGGTCGGGAAACCGGCACCACCACGACCACGCAGGCCCGAGGCTTTCATCTGGTCAATAATCCAATCGCGCCCGTTCTGAATGATCTTTGCCGTGCCATCCCAATGGCCGCGCTTCTGCGCGCCGGCCAGAGTCCGGTCATGCATTCCGTAGAGGTTGGTAAAGATCCGATCCTGATCCTGCAGCATAGCCTACCTAATCCTTGTCTTTCTGGCGGTCCCGCCAGAGTCCGTAAATCATCCATATCGCCATTGCGAACCCGGCCAAAGCCAAAAGGTCAAACAAGACGCGTGTGCGCTGGGTCCAATCCAACGCTTGCCCAAGGGCGGTCATGACGATCCATCCAATCGCGACACCGGCGATGACAAGTGAAATCACCCGCCCTTGCCGCGCCTGATTGATCTTATCGCTCATGCCCGCCCTCCAAGCTTATGCAGTTGCCAGTTCAAGGGCTTGGTTCACCCAATCATTGCGCGAGGCCCGCCCCCGCACACCAGCGATGTTGTCGTCAACCCATGCGGTCTGGGCTTCGGTCCAATCCGCAATCTGGTCGTAATGAAAAATGCCTGCCTCTTGCAAGGCCAAAGCCAATTTCGGGCCAACACCTTTCAATTGTGTTAGGTCATCCGCTTTGCCGTTGCGCGCCGCCTTAAGCATCTCTGGCTTGGGGCTGATTGGCTTTGCTTTGGCGGCCGATTTTTCCTCGGCTTTTACTGGCTTGGCGGCTGCTTTAACTGGTGCGGGAGCCTCTACTTTTGGCTTTGCAGCGGTCGTAGCAGGTTTTGGGGCCGCAACTTTGGCCGCTACCACTTTAGGGGTTTCAACCACTTTGGGCGCAGGTGCAGCTGCTTTTGGTGCAGTGTCTTTTGGAGCTGCGGCTTTTGGAGCAGGCGCGGCGACTTTCTTGGCCGGAGCCGGAGTATTTGTCTCTGCCTTGGCGATCGTCTTCTCAACTGGCTTTGCAATAGGCTCGACCTTGGAGCTTGCAACTTTTGCAGGAGCAGGCTTCGCAACAGGCTCAACTTTTACAGGAGCCTCGGCCACGGCGGCTTGTTTAGCGGGCTTCTTTTCCGAAACCTTTGGGGCCGCTTTGGCGGTCACTTTAGCAGATACCGAAGCTTTCGGCGCAACTACGGAATTCAGGGCACCAAAACCGGCGCTCCAGCTCTTCCAAGGAAGATAGGCAAACCGCATCGCGGCTTCGCTCGACTGGGCAGCGAATTTTGTTTGCATGGCCATCATGCGCACAACAGGAGTAAAATCAGGGGTCATGGTATATAGTGGGGTCGTCTTGGTCACGTTATCGCTCCAAACTATGAAAAGCGCAGAACATCTGCGCAATTAAAGCCCCGTTCCTCCCCAACGTTGCTAGGTCACGCCTTGCATACTGCAGCGCAGCATGCAAGGCATCGCGGTGTCGCAGGGTCTTAGTAGACCCCGCCTTTGTCGACGCGTTTGGAGAATTCGGTTTCCCCACCCGCAGCCAAAATTTTGGCCTGCTCAACCCAATTGTCACGGGTCACGCGGCCTTTGAAACCAACCAAATTGGCATTGGCCCAAGCGACTTCGTCCTCGGTCCAAGCGGCAATTTGGCTAAAGTGATAAACGCCAAGGCTGTGACAAACCTTTTCAAGCTTTGGCCCAATACCTTTGATTTCTTTCAAGTTATCGGGACCACCTTCCAAGGGCGCTTCGAGGAGTTCCGGCTTGCTTCCCTCTTCGGTGCCTTCTTTGACACCATCACCATCATAGTCTTCGCCTAAATCTTTAGGCGTTGCTTCGGCTTTTGGTGCCGTCTCTGTCGCTGGTGCTGCTGACGCCCCTTGAGACACAGCCACAGCCGGGTCCTCAGTTGTCGCCGGTGTTGCTTCAACGTCCGGTTCCGCTACCGGCGAAGACGAGTCGGCCTCTGCTTTGTCTCCACCGTTATAGCGCCATTCGCCCTTGCGAGAAGCAAGATCCGCCTGACCTGGCAACTCGGTCGACGGTTTGATCACAGTCTCGGTTGTATCGGCACCCGCATCAGATGCATCGGCAGCCTCATCGGCAGCCGGTGTCGCATTATCATCGCCAGTGCTTTCGGATGCCGCCGGTTTGTCTGCACTCGCGGTCTCACCCTTGGCACCTGCGTCGACGTCACTTGCGTCGCCATCGGCATCGCCGTCATAGCTCCATTCGCCCTTACGCTCAGCCAGATCGGCTTCGCCCGCTAAGGCTTTGGAGGGTTTGACTGCCCCGGTCGCCTCACCTGCAATGTCGGATGCACCCGTTACCTCAACCGCGTCTGCCTCGCTTTCGTCAGATTTTGCCGCAGTTGTATCCTCAGAGGCTGGGGCTGCCGTGGCCGTTGCTGATGCCGCGGGTTGCCCCGAGGTTACAGAGGCTGCTTTTGCGGCGCTCGCACCAGCGGCGGTGACACCTGCTGCTGAAGCTACGCCCGTGCCTTGACCGTCACCATCAGACGCCTGTGAGCTGGAGCTGCTTGCGCCAATCGCAGGCACATCGGAACAAAAGAGCCAGTTGAACAAGAACCCAAGCAGCACCGCCGCCAGTATTCCCAAAATCAGCCCTGCAAAAATGCTCTTTCCCGCCACCGCTATGGCCATCAAGGCGATAATCACCCCAATGACTCCGGCAACCGTCCAGCATTTGACCGAGCAACTCTGTCCGCCGTTTGCGTTGTTCATTCCCTAACTCCCTATCCGCGTTATACTGACACCTAGTCTTTATAGATGTCGTCCTTTTTTGCACGGGTAGCAAATTCGGTTTCTTCCCCGGAAGCAAGGGTTTTGGCTTGGGAGACCCAATTATCGCGACTTGCACGACCTTTGAACCCTTCGAGGTTCTGATCCACCCAACCCAATTCTTTGTCAGTCCAAGCGGCAACTTGGTCGAAATGGTAGAAACCCATGGAATTAAGTAGTTTTTCAAGCTTAGGACCGACGCCTTTGATCAATTTCAGATCATCCGCAACGCCGTCTCTGGCCGCCTCAAGGGCGGCGGGTTTGTCTTCGGCACTGGCTTCTACAGGGGCCGAGACATTGGTCGTAGCTTTGAGCTTAGCGGCTGTTTTTTCCCCAGCATCAGCCTTGTCACCGCCCTCGTAACGCCATTCGCCCTTGCGTTCAGCAAGGTCCGCCTGGCCCGGAAGCTCTTTGGAAGGTTTCAAAACAGGGGCATCCGCCGTCACAGTTTCGACCTTGGCCTCTGGTGCCTCGGCCTTGGCAGCGGGTTTGCTCACCGGCGCAACAACAGCATCAGACGCCAAGGAAACCGCAGCGGCCGCGCCACCATTTGACTGATCTTCCCAGCCCTGAACAACCGGAACTTCGGTGCCATCTATGCGCTTGATTGTGTCGCCAATGTCATCGGCCAATTGCGCCGAGGCATTTAGCTTGATCGAGCCGTTCACAAACTCAGTTAGCGACGAGATGCCCGATTCCGGCTCGGATGCGAAGCGACCATTTTGGGGGCCAACCGTCGGAACTTTGCCAGCGGCCATATCATCTAACAGTTGCCCCAGCTTTTCGGCCGTTAGGTCTTCGTAATAGTCTTTGCCGATCTGGGCCATGGGTGCGTTGGTACAGGCACCAAGGCACTCGACCTCTTCCCAGCTAAACTTGCCATCCGCCGACACCGTATGCGGCTTGTCAGCAATTTTGTCTTTGCAGACCGCCATCAGGTCTTCGGCCCCACAGATCATACAGGACAAGGTGCCGCAAATCTGGATATGAGCAACGGAACCAACCGGTTGCAGCTGAAACATGAAATAGAACGACGCCACTTCGAGTGCGCGAATGTAGGCCATCCCCAGCATGTCCGCGACATATTCAATCGCCGGACGCGTGAGCCAGCTTTCTTGCTCCTGCGCGCGCCACAAAAGTGGGATGATCGCGCTGGCCTGACGGCCTTGGGGGTATTTGCTGACCTGATTTTGCGCCCAAGCCAGGTTAGCCGGGGTGAATTCGAAGCTTTCAGGTTGCTCAGAGTGCAAACGACGCAGCATATCTTTGGTCTTTCGGTTGGCTAACCGGGAACCATGTCACCCCGGTCACTGTTTTCTATTCCTGTGGCCCCTTACGGGAAAGGTTTAGGCCTCTGTGGGCGCGCAGGCCCCTGTTATCAAACGAATTCCGCCGCCTTCAAGCGCAACCGCTTCTTCGGTTTGCAACCGATATTGGCCGACTTCGATCACTTTTTCCCGTGGCAGCCCGGTTTGCAGTTCAACCGGCAGGTAGTGCCGTTCCGCGACGAGATCACAGCCAATCGAGGCCACAGCCGCATCATAGGCGGCCAAATCTTCGTCGGTGATGTCCTTTGGGGGCATGACACAGGCGGAGGCCAACGTCATAGCGGCCAAAGCGGGAACAAGTTTCTTCATTATCAGGCCTTTCTGCACGATCTTGGCAATGTCTGGCGGGTGTCTTCGCCAATCTGTTGCGCTGTCTTGGTCTGGCAGGGTTGGTTACTAAGGGACGGACAAAGCGGCCGGTGTCCCAGCCGCCTTGAAGATTACCTGTCGATTTCGCCGAAAACGACATCCATGGTGCCGATGATCGCCGCGACATCGGCCAGTTGGTGGCCTTTGGCAACGTGGTCCATCGATTGCAGATGCAAGAACCCCGGCGCGCGCAGCTTGGCACGGTAAGGTTTGTTGGACCCATCAGCGACCATATACACCCCAAACTCACCTTTAGGGGCTTCTACGGCGGCGTATACTTCGCCGGCCGGAACTTTGAACCCTTCGGTATAAAGTTTGAAGTGATGGATCAGAGATTCCATCGAGGTTTTCATTTCGCCACGTTTGGGTGGGGTCAGCTTGCCACGGGCCAGAACATCGCCCTGCCCTTCGGGAGCACGCAGTTTTTCGATCGCCTGCAAAATGATGCTGGTCGATTGGCGCATCTCTTCCATACGGACAAGATAGCGATCATAGCAGTCGCCGTTTTTGCCAACCGGCACTTGGAAATCGAATTCATCGTAGCATTCATAGGGCTGCGCGCGACGCAAATCCCACGCAAGGCCCGAACCGCGCACCATGACACCGGAATAGCCCCAATCAAGGATCTCTTCTTCGGTCACAACACCGATATCGCAGTTCCGCTGTTTGAAAATCCGGTTTTCGGTCAGCAACCCGTCGATGTCATCGAGAACATTGGGGAAATGACCGGCCCATTCGATGATGTCATCCAAGAGCGCCTCTGGCAGGTCCTGATGCACACCGCCGGGGCGGAAATAGTTGGCGTGAAGACGGGCACCACAGGCGCGCTCATAAAAAATCATGAGCTTTTCGCGTTCTTCAAAGCCCCAGAGAGGCGGTGTCAGCGCGCCGACGTCCATCGCTTGGGTTGTCACGTTCAGCAGGTGGTTCAACACCCGGCCGATTTCGCTAAACAGCACGCGGATGAGCGAGCCACGGCGCGGAACCTCAACACCGGTCAGCTTTTCAATCGCCAGACACCAAGCGTGTTCCTGATTCATCGGAGCCACGTAATCGAGGCGATCCAGATAAGGCAGGTTTTGTAGGTAGGTCCGGCTCTCCATGAGCTTTTCCGTCCCACGGTGCAGCAGGCCAATATGGGGGTCTGCGCGTTCTACGATCTCGCCATCCAGCTCAAGCACCATACGCAACACGCCGTGTGCCGCCGGGTGCTGAGGCCCGAAGTTGATGTTGAAATTGCGGATTTTCTGTTCGCCTGTCAGGGCGTCATCGAAACCTTTGGAGCCGTCCATCATCTATAGTTCCTCGATTCGATTGGCATTATATAGCCACCTCCAAACCCGTTCTCTCTAGCCGTATCAAGGCTGGCAACTTCTGGATCAAATTTTTCGGGTATGCTTTCCGGTTCGTCAGATGCCGGTTGAGCAAGAGCGAAATTTCCAAGCAATCCCAATCCAGTTGGAGCGAACAAGTCATACATAAGTTTCACTCGCCTGTTCTTCCCCTGCATTTTGTAAGACCGAACGAACATTTGTCCAAGAACGACCACGATACAAAAAAGGAGGCCACCGGCGACCAACAAGCTTATGAAAAAGTAAAACTTCTGCAAGCTGCTCATATCTTTGGCGTAGGTGAAGAAAAAGACACCTATTCCAAATACATAAGACAAGACCAGCAGCTTTTTCATTACCCTGTTTTCTCTTCCTGCTTTTCATCGCCGGGAAGCACATATTGCGCGCCTTCCCAAGGCGACATGAAATCAAACTGGCGGTATTCCTGAACCAGTGACACGGGTTCGTAGACGACGCGTTTCAGCTCTTCGTCATAACGGACTTCGGTGTAACCGGTGGTTGGGAAATCTTTGCGCAGCGGGTGGCCACGGAAACCGTAATCCGTCAACAAACGGCGCAGATCCGGGTGGCCCGAGAAAAGAATGCCATACATGTCAAATGTTTCACGCTCGAACCAATTGGCTGAAGGGTGGACATCAACAATCGACGGAACCATTTCGTCTTCGCGCACAGACAAGCGCAGGCGAATGCGGTGGTTTTGATACATCGACAAGAAGTGATAGACGACATCAAAACGCTTGGCCCGATCAGGGTAGTCAACACCAGACAGGTCAACCAAAGTCGAGAATTTGCAATTCGGATCGGTCTTTAGAAACTCAACAAAGCCTTTGATATTGGCCGGGGCCACATCAATGTTGAGTTCACCATAGGCGATTTCCCAACCCAAAACGCAATCGGGGCGTTTGGCTTCGATCAATGTGCCCAGTTCGTTCAGTGCTTCACTCATCGTACAAGTGTCCCCGTCCGGCGAATTTTCTTTTGTAGCGCCATCAGGCCATAAAGAAGCGCCTCGGCCGTGGGCGGGCAGCCCGGCACATAGACGTCAACCGGCACGATGCGATCACAACCACGTACAACCGAATAGCTGTAGTGATAGTAACCACCACCATTGGCACAAGAGCCCATGGAAATCACATAGCGCGGCTCTGGCATCTGGTCATAAACCTTGCGCAGCGCCGGGGCCATTTTGTTGGTCAATGTCCCGGCCACGATCATCAAGTCAGACTGGCGCGGGCTGGCGCGCGGGGCGATCCCGTAACGCTCGGCGTCGTAACGTGGCATCGAGGTGTGCATCATCTCAACCGCACAGCAGGCCAACCCAAAGGTCATCCAGTGCAGCGAGCCGGTGCGCGCCCAGTTAATGATGTCTTCCGTCGAGGTCAGCAGGAAACCTTTGTCCTGCAGCTCGCGGTTGATGGCCTGAGTGGCGACTTCTTTGTCCGCGCCGACCTGGGTCCCTGTCATCACTCCCATTCGAGCGCCCCTTTCTTCCATTCGTAAGCAAATCCGGCTGTCAGCACCGCCAAGAAGACCATCATAGACCAGAAGCCAACCATCGAGATATCCGCAAAGGCCACGGCCCATGGGAACAAGAAGGCGATTTCGAGGTCAAAAATGATGAACAGGATCGCGACGAGGTAGAAACGGACATCGAATTTCATTCGGGCGTCATCAAATGCGTTGAACCCGCATTCATAGGCCGAAACCTTTTCCGGATCCGGATTGCGCACGGCAATCAGAATGGCGGCGAAAAGGAAAACAAGACCAATGACAACGGCAATGGCCACAAAGACGAGGATGGGAAGGTATTCCCGCAGCATCTCTTCCACGAGGCGGCTCCTTCTTTGGCACGCATAACGCGCGCAGATCGGTTCAGGGATGCCTTAGCCCTATGGGCAGGCAGGGTCAACAAGGCGGGTTGATATTCAATAGAATGAAATCGAAGGTAAACAGATCGCGGTTTGGGAGAAATTTTATTGAATTTCAGAACCTTGAACGGAAATATTACCTTGGTCGCATTGCGCCATGAATAATCAGGGCGCGCGCTTGCGTCGCGGAAATATCTTGCGGTTGATTTGGGTTGGTCACTTTGTCCCTTAGTTTGCCCCCAAGGTGGCAATCATCACATGGGCCGCAAAACCCGCCATCACCAACATGATCGGCCCCCAGACCGCGCGTTCCTTTTTGGACGGTGTGATCCAGTTCAAAATGGCGCTAATCACCATAACAACAAGGGCAATCCACCCTGCCCACCGTGGCAAGCCTAAACCGGGAAACCCCGCCGCCGACAGGATCGCCAAGCCGCAAAACAGCAAAATGGGAATCGATAGGGCCGCGATAATCCGCCCCCGACGCGGAAGCGCACCAACATTTTGGCCGCCTTGGGTATATTCGCCAAGCGGAGCCCCGGCGATCAATGCAATTTGAAAGAAAATGATGGCAAGACAGCCGGTTGCGAACAAATGGGCGATTTGCGTGGTCATGAATTTGGCTCATTGCTTCGGAAAGGGATCGTTTTGTGATACGCTGAGCGGACCAGTCCGGCAATCACCTCATCCAAAGGAGACTGCTATGCAGCGCAAATCGGTCATTTTCAGTGCCATTCTTGTGGCGGCGGTGCCCGCATGGGCGGAAAACCAAGTACAAACCCGATCACAGGGTCAAGACTGTGCTGGCGAGAGCCAGCAGCTTGGGCTTGATCCTATCCCCGGTGGTTTCCTTGAACTACCCGCCAATGTCCGCCACATCCGGTTTGATCAGGACATCTCTCTTTGTGCGCAAGCCGGATCAGTCGAAGCGCGCGCCGCCTTGGTGCAAACCTTTTCCTGCACCGATATTCGCGACAGCCCCGACGACGGTGTTGGCGTCGACTTTCTGACGCCGGATGGCACACCGCATCACATCTGGCTTCATGTCAACGGCGACAATGACCCACAGGTGCTGGAATTCGGTCTCTATAGACAAGAGACCGAACTCTATTGGGTGGTTAGCAAAATCGCAATTTGCTCAGATTAGGGGACGGGAATTATGTGATCCAAGCCGGTTTGCGTTTGTCGAAAAACGCGCCGATCCCTTCTTGGGCTTCCTCGCCTTCCCACCGATCAACGAGCCCTTGAATTGTTTGGTCAATCACCTCTTCGGTGATCGGCATGCCAAGCCACCGGGTAAAGCGTTTGGCCTCGGCCACAGCCCCCGGCGCGACCGATAGATAGGGCGCAACCTCGTCCTCAACTGCCGCATCAAGTTCATCCGCGGGTACTGCTTTGGCCAAAAGGCCCAAAGTCACCGCTTCATCAGCCTTAAAAATACGGGCTGACATGAAAACACGCCGCGCCATCGCCTCGCCCAACCGGGCTAGAACATAGGGGCCAATGGTGGCGGGGATCAGGCCCAGTTTTGTTTCGGTCAAGCCGAACTTCGCGCCCTCAACCCCAATCGCCACATCACAAACCGATGCCATGCCAACACCGCCGCCAAAGGCCTGCCCCTGGACCCGGCCGACAAGCGGTTTGGGCATTTCATTCAGCGCCTTAAGCATCATCGCCAGCTTTTTGGCCTCGACAAAGCGGGTCTTGGCGTCGGCGGCCATCTGATCCTGCATCCAGCGCAGATCACCTCCGGCGCAAAAGCTTCGCCCTGCCCCGGTTAGGATCACCACACGCACCGCATCGTCACCGCCCAATTGCCCGGCGGCTTCGGTCAACTCGGCTATCATTTGCGCTGACATGGCGTTGTGTTTGTCCGCCCGGTTGAGGGTCAGCGTCGCGACACCCCGCGCGTCGGTTTGGATATCGATTGTTTCGAACATTCAGGCGTCCCCCCGCATGGCGCGCGCCATTTGGGCGGCCTCATCCAAAATGGCCCGATCAAGGCCCGTTTCATATCCCAGCTGTGTGACGCGGTCATGGACCGCCTCGGTGGCGACATTGCCCGCCGCACCCGGCGCATAAGGGCACCCGCCCAAGCCGCCAACCGCGCCGTCAAAAACCCGAAGCCCTTTGTCCAAAGCGACCTCAATATTGGCCAAAGCTTTGCCGCTGGTATCATGGAAATGCCCGGCAAGCTTATCAGCAGGCAGTTCGGTCAAAACCGCATCGAGCATCTTGGCAATGGCCTCGGGCTGACCCCGTCCAATTGTGTCACCAAGCGAGATTTCGTAGCACCCCATGTCGCGCAGCGCCGCCACAACCCGCGCCACTTGCGCCGGATCAACGGCCCCGTCGTAGGGGCATTCAACCACACAAGACACATAGCCCCGCACCGGCAGCCCCGCATCTTGGGCGGCTTGTGCAACCGGTTTAAACCGCTCAAGGCTTTCGGCGATGGTTGCGTTGATATTGGCCTTGCTGAAGCCCTCAGAGGCGGAACCGAAAATCGCCACCTCGTCCGCCTTGGCGGCAATGGCGTTTTCCAACCCCTTCATATTGGGCGTAAGCGCCGCATAAGAAATGCCCGCGGCACGGCGGATGCCGGCTAGAACATCGGCACTATCCGCCATCTGCGGCACCCATTTCGGGCTGACAAAACTGGCGCATTCGATGCGTTTGAACCCGGCCCGGCTTAGGCAGTCGACCAGCGCCACCTTCTCCGCCGTCGGGATTTGGCGTTTCTCATTCTGCAACCCGTCACGCGGGCCAACTTCGAAAATCTCAACGTGATTGGTCACAAATCAGGCCTCCGGAACCGGGTAAAAATCTTTGTCATAAAACCGTTGCGCGCCCTCTCGGGCACAGGCCCGCTGGTGTGACGGCAAGGCTTCGATGCGGGTTTTGTAGGCCATGAGCTTGGGAAACTCAGCCAGATCAACATAGTAAGGTGCAGCAAATAGGTTGAAGCCCATCATGATGTCCGCCCCGGAAAACCCATCGGGCAAAAGCCAGTCGCCCTCCCCCATCCGGGCCTCCATCCCTTGAAGCGCCGCGCGCAGGCGGGCCACAGTCAGCTTGACGACAATCGGGCTTGGTTTCGCAGGCGGGCGCAAGAACACCATCTGAAGGTTGAGGTTTTCGATCAGGCTGGCCATGGTTTCCGAGTAGTGGATCCATTGCAAATAGGCGGCGCGTTCGGTGTGACCCGCAACACGACCGAGCTCCGGCGCATGGGTTTCGACCAAATACTCAAGGATCGCCCCGGATTCGGCCATTTCCAACCCATCAATCTCGATCGCCGGAATGCGCGTTGCTGGAGACACTCGCGGCAAACCACTCTCGCGCATCTCCCTTGATCCGATTTGGTGTTCGATGATCTCAAGCGGGCCAAATTTGGCCTCTAACCCCGCTTCTTCGATCAACCAAAGAATACGAAACGAGCGACCATATTGGACGTGATGCAGTTTGATCATGGGATGGCCCTCCTCCGACCTTGTTCAACCATGGCGTTTTTCACCGATCCCGGCGCGGCGCTCCTCCAAAATCCGTGCACGGATTTTTCAAAAGTTTTGCAAAACTTTTGGGTGCGCCTGCCGAGCGGTTATTGCTTAGGCCTCGGCCTCTTCTTCCAGACGGATCAGCGGGGCACCGGCCTCAACCTGATCACCATCGGCGACCAAAACCTCGGCAATAGTCCCGTCACGGCCCGCAACCATTGTGTGTTCCATCTTCATCGCTTCCAACACCGCCAAACGATCACCTTCGGACACGGTTTGACCGGGCGACACATGAACCGACACAACCCGACCGGGCATCGGCGCAAGAGTAAGCGTCGCATCCGCGCCACCATCAGAATCGCGGGCCAACAGGTCAATCACACGATAAGACCGTCCGTAATCGGTGAAAATCGTGATTTCATCGCCGCTTTGTGCGAAATTGGCGGCGCGGTCACCATCCAGTTCCCAGCCAGACGCGGTGTGCAAAGCCTCAACCACCAGCCCATCAGTATCAACCAAACAATCGCCAGCGCCGCGCATCCGCAGCTTGATTTCGCGCGGCTCACCACCGTCTTCAATCCACACCGTTCGGACAAGCGGTTGCCACAGGGTGAAACCGCTGTCTGCCCCGTCCTGATCCCAAATCCCGGCGGCAATAAGCGCCGCTTGCGCGCGTGCCTGCGGATTGTCATCGGGCTGCGCAACCAAGGCGTCAATGTCACGGGCGATCAGACCGGTATCGACTTCACCGCGACCAAAACCGTCGTGCTCAGCCAATGCGCCCAAAAAGGACAGGTTCGTCACCGTGCCGGCCACTTCGGTTTCACGCAAACCGCGCGCCAACTGCCGCAAGGCTACGGCGCGGGTCGGCCCATGCACGATCACCTTGGCAATCATCGGGTCGTAATGCGGGCTGATCTCATCCCCCGACCGCACGCCGCTATCGGCGCGCACCCCGTCCGGGAAAGCCAAATGCGCCAAACGCCCCGTGGCAGGTAAGAACCCGGCCGGAACGTCTTCGGCATAAAGACGGGCCTCAAAGGCATGGCCCTTGATTGACAACTCATCCTGTTGCGCAGGGAGACTTTCGCCTGAAGCGACGCGGATTTGCCATTCGACCAAATCCACACCGGTGATCAACTCGGACACCGGATGTTCAACTTGTAAACGGGTGTTCATTTCCATGAACCAGAACCCGTCCTCGCGGAGCCCGTCCGAGCCATCCACGATGAATTCGACCGTCCCCGCCCCTTTGTAGCCAATCGCCTCGGCGGCGCGTACCGCCGCCTGCCCCATGGCTTGGCGGACGTTCTCCGGCATATCCGGTGCTGGCGCTTCTTCGATAACTTTCTGGTGGCGACGCTGAAGCGAACAATCGCGTTCAAACAAATGCACGGCTTTTTCACCATCGCCAAACACCTGCACCTCGATGTGACGAGGTTGCAAGATGAACTTTTCAATCAGCACATGATCATTTCCAAAGGCGGTGCGCGCTTCGGATTTGGCGCTTTCCAATGCGTCGACAAATTCTTCGGGACGTTCAACAAGGCGCATGCCTTTGCCGCCCCCCCCGGCCACCGCTTTGATCAGTACGGGATAACCGATGCTTTGCGCTTCGACCTCTAAATGTCCGGGATCTTGGTCTTCTCCCATGTAGCCCGGAACAATTGGCACGCCTGCCTCTTGCATCAGCTTTTTGGCCGCATCCTTGAGGCCCATAGAACGGATTGCATGGGCAGATGGGCCAACAAAGGTCAGACCTGCGGCCTCAACTTGATCAACAAAATCCGGGTTTTCGGACAAAAAACCGTATCCCGGATGGATTAGCTGCGCCCCTGTGGCCTGCGCCGCGGCGATGATTGCGTCGCCGCGCAGATAGCTTGCCGCCGGGGCCGCTTCGCCGATGCAAATCGCGTCGTCGGCCAAAGCCACATGTTTCGCGCCCGCATCAACATCAGAATGCACCGCGACACTGCGCAGGCCCATTTTGCGCGCAGTTTCGATAACGCGACAGGCGATTTCACCACGGTTGGCGATCAAAATGGTATCAAACATGGGGTATCTCCATGAGGTGTGGTCGGCAACGAGGGGCCTGCCCCTCGCGCTCCCCGGAGTTTAATTTGCAAGATGAAGACATCGATGAATAACACATGGGTAAATCACATGCGGAACACGCCAAAGCGTGTGTCTTCGATCGGTGCGTTCAGAGATGCGCGCAAGGACAGCGCAAGTGTTTGGCGGGATTTTCGTGGGTCGATGATCCCATCGTCCCACAAACGGGCCGAGGCATAAAGCGGGTGCGCCTGGCGTTCGAACATCTCGATGGTCGGGCGTTTGAACTCGGCCTCGTCCTCGGCGGACCATGTCCCACCTTTACGCTCGATCCCGTCGCGTTTCACCGTAGCCAACACGCCAGCGGCCTGTTCGCCACCCATGACGCTGATCCGGCTATTGGGCCATGTCCAAAGGAAACGCGGCTGGTAGGCGCGACCGGACATGCCGTAATTGCCCGCACCAAAGCTTCCGCCGACCAACATCGTGATCTTAGGCACATTTGTGGTCGCAACGGCGGTGACCATCTTGGCCCCATGTCGCGCAATACCTTCGTTTTCGTATTTGCGACCAACCATAAACCCGGTGATATTTTGCAGGAACACCAGCGGGATAGAGCGTTGGGAACACAATTCTACGAAATGCGCACCCTTTTGTGCGGCCTCAGAGAAGAGTACGCCGTTGTTGGCGATGATCCCGACGGGCATCCCCATGACATGGGCAAATCCAGTAACCAAAGTTTCGCCGAAACGCGCTTTGAATTCGTCAAACCGCGATCCGTCTACCATGCGGGCGATGACTTCGCGGATGTCATAGGGCGTGCGAAGATCGCCGGGCACGACACCAAGGATTTCATCGGGGTCATAGGCCGGGTCTTCGGGGTTTTGCAGGTTGACCAAAGCGCTCTTGGCGGGACCAAGGTTGCCAACTGCACGGCGAGCAAGCGCCAGCGCGTGGCTATCGTCCTCGGCCAAATAATCCGCAACGCCGGAAAGGCGCGTATGAACATCGCCGCCGCCGAGATCTTCGGAGGTGACAACCTCACCAGTCGCGGCTTTGACCAAGGGCGGGCCAGCAAGGAAGATCGTCCCTTGTTCCTTAACGATAATGGTGACGTCCGACATAGCCGGCACATAGGCCCCACCTGCCGTACAAGACCCCATGACAACCGCGATCTGTGCGATGCCTTTGGCGGACATGCGGGCTTGGTTGTAGAAAATGCGACCAAAGTGATCGCGATCCGGGAACACCTCGTCTTGATTTGGCAGGTTCGCACCGCCGCTATCCACCAAATAGATGCAAGGAAGATGGTTTTCCTCAGCGATCTCTTGGGCACGTAGGTGCTTTTTGACCGTCATCGGATAATACGTGCCACCTTTGACGGTGGCATCATTGCAAACAACCATAACCTGACGGCCTTGCACCTGACCGATGCCTGCAATCACCCCAGCACAGGGGGCGGCATTGTCGTAAAGACCGTGAGCCGCCGTGGCACCAACCTCAAGAAACGGGGTTCCGGGGTCAAGCAAGTTGGCAACCCGTTCACGCGGCAGCATTTTCCCACGGCTGATGTGACGATCACGCGATCGTTCGCCGCCACCCGCCGCCGCCATGTCAGCGGCCTCACGGATTTCCGCAAGCGCGTCGAGGTGGGCGGATTGGTTGGATTTAAATTGCTCAGAAGAAGCAATCGCTTGGGATTGGAGCTTCATGGTGTCTCCTGCCTTTTTGGGGTGTCTGCCTGCGCCTCAGCGGCTGCGCGGGCTTTGAGGTCTTTGCGGATAACCTTGCCAGTGACAGTCATTGGCAGCTCATCCAGAAAACTGATTTCTCTTGGATAGGAATAGTTTGCCAAGCGATCTTTGACCCAAGTCTGAAGATCCCTTTCGCAAAGGTTAACGCCTTGTTTTGCAACGACATAGGCTTTCACGATTTCGGTTCTTAGCAGATCCGGTTTGCCCACAACGCCAACGGTGGCAACACCGGGATGGGTGAGTAAACAATCCTCGATTTCAGCAGGGCCAATCCGATAGCCCGCCGAGGTGATTACATCATCTTCGCGGCCAACAAAGCGCAGATAGCCGTCTTGAAACACACCACGATCACCCATCACCATCCAGTCGCCGCGGAATTTCGCAGCGGTTTCCGCCGGGTTATTCCAATATTCCAACAACATAGAGGGCGCGCCGCGACGGATCGCGATATCCCCTTCGCCGTCGACCTCGTGGCCATCTTCGTCAACCACAGCGATGTCAAACCCCGGAACGGGTTTGCCTATGGCACCCGGATGCGGAGGAAACAAAACGCTACAGGAGCTGGCGACCATATTGCATTCAGTCTGACCGTAGAATTCGTTGATTGTAACGCCAAGCGCCTGTTGCCCCCAAGCGAGCATCTCGGCCCCTAAGGGTTCCCCACCTGAGGCCACGGTACGAAGGCCAGCAATTTGGGCGTTTTCCGCCTTGAGAAAACGCAGAGCTGTTGGAGGGAAAAACACATTTTTTACATGCGCTTGCGAGATGATACTCAAGCAAAATTCGACGCTGAACTTTGCCATGCGTGCGGCCACAACCGGAACGCCAAGCGCCAGTCCGGGCATGAGAACATCAAACAGGCCTCCGATCCAAGCCCAATCTGCAGGTGTCCAAAGAACATCACCCTCTAAACCTAAGAAATCGTGACTTATTTCGACACCGGGCAAATGCCCGTTTAGCATTTTGTGCGCATGAAGCGCACCTTTGGGCTTTCCAGTGGTGCCAGACGTGTAGATCAGCACCGCCGGGTCTTGAGGTCCTGTCTGGAGCATGGGTTGTGGAACAGGCTCAGAGAGGTCTGTTTGTTGGATCACACCGACGTCAAAAGGAGCAAGAAGAACTGCCCCTTCTTCATCTGTTACAACAACTTGCGTGCCGGAGTTATCAAGACGCGAGGCCAAGGCCTCTTGGCGAAACAACTTGAACAAGGGAACAGAGATTGCGCCCAAACGCCAAGTTGCAATGTGGGCGGCTGCGCAGAGCGGCGATTGCCCCAGAAGGACGCCAACCCGATCGCCGGACTGAACGCCACGCGCAACCAAAGCCGCTTGCACCTGCCAGCTAAGGCGTTGTAAATCCGCATAAGTGACATCAACGCGCTCGCCATCCGACAAATCAATAATCGCCAGTTTGTCGGGGAACTTCGCAGCCCAGTCATCGCAGACCTGAGCCGCCATATTTAACCGCTCTGGAAGCTCGTTCCGAACTGCCGCCCGAAGTGCGTCGTATGATAGTCCGCGTGGCAGCATCAGTCGCCCCAAGATTCCCCAAGCAAAACAGCTTGTTCCGCGGTGGTATGCATCAAACAGTTTAACGTAGCCGGGCCGCCACCTGTGCCGCCGCCCCATTGGCTGCGCTCGTAGTCACATTTGGCGTCACGAAAGGGAATCCACGCGCGCTGCATCTGTTTCAAGGCATCGGCCTGCGATGGGCCAAACCCTTCGTTCGCGATGTCGTTGGCCTTGGATGTCGCCATTTTCGCCTTGTAGTTGACGTTCAACAACCTGTCCCAGTACTGCAACTCAGCATCCAAGCAGCCGCTTTCGCCGTAGGTCGAAAACCCGCCCGGCGTGTCCTGCATACATTGCAGTGCAGAAAGGCCAACACAGTCCTGATAAGGCCGCGCGCTTTGAAGACACGCGTCGGTGGCATAATCAGAATAGGTCAAATCCTGTGCGGCGACACCGCTTGAGAGGACAGCAAAGATGAAGGTGAGAAGACGCATACGAGGCTCCCGTTGTGGATTGCTGGGCCGGGCACCCTGCCCGACCCGCGCGGATCAGAGCATTTTGCCCATCAATTCACGCCCAACCAGCATACGGCGAATTTCGCTTGTGCCAGCCCCAATTTCCATCAACTTGGCATCACGGAACAAACGTCCGACGGCTGCATCGGCCAAGAAGCCCGCCCCGCCAAGCGCCTGAACCGCCTGATGCGCCTGAACCATCGCCTGTTCAGACGCATAAAGACAGCACGCCGCCGCGTCCTGACGGGTGACTGTGCCGCGATCACAGGCGCGCGCGACTTCGTACACATAAGCCCGCGCCGAGTTCATCGCCGTGTACATATCGGCAATTTTTCCCTGCATCAGCTGGAAGTTCCCGATTGGCTGACCAAACTGTTTGCGTTCGGCCATATAGGGCATGACCTCGTCCATACAGGCGGCCATGATCCCGGTGCCAATCCCGGCCAGAACAACGCGTTCGTAGTCCAGACCGGACATCAAAACGCGAACGCCTTTGCCCTCTTCACCAAGGATGTTTTCAAACGGCACTTCGACGTTTTCAAAGATCAACTCGGCGGTGTTCGACCCGCGCATGCCCATTTTGTCGAAATGCGGGCTTGTCGAGAAGCCTGCCATGTCTTTTTCAACGATAAAGGCCGTGATACCCTTGGCCCCCGCATCGGGATCGGTTTTGGCATAGACAACCAGCGTCTCGGCGTCAGGGCCGTTGGTGATCCAGTATTTGTTGCCATTCAACACAAAGCGATCATTGCGTTTTTCGGCGCGCAGCTTCATCGACACTACATCGGAACCGGCCCCCGGTTCGGACATTGCCAAGGCCCCAACGTGTTCGCCAGACAACAAGCCCGGCAGGTATTTCTGACGCTGTTCGTCGGTGCCGTTCAGCTTGATTTGATTGACGCAAAGATTGGAATGCGCGCCGTAGGACAAAGAGACCGAGGCGCTGGCACGGGCGATTTCCTCAACCGCAATCACATGCGCGAGGTAAGACATCTCTGCCCCACCAAATTTTTCGGGAACAGTGATCCCCAAAAGGCCCAACTCGCCCATTTCGGTCCAGAGCTCATTTGGAAACTCGTTTGTGCTGTCGATCTCGGCCGCCATCGGCTTGACCCGCTCTTGCGCCCATTTGTGCACCATATCGCGCAGGGCGTTTACATCTTCACCTAGATCGAAAGTCATGCTGGCCAGGAACATTGCTCTGCGCCTCCTCACGCTTATTGAACACCTGTTCAGTTAATACACAGATTTTCCGAGTCGGGTCAAGCTATGCTTAAAAAATGGGAAATCCTGCCTAGGGAATTGGTTTAATTTATATATTGAGAGGATGCTAAAACGTGCATTGCAGTCACACCTTTATGTCGGACCGACTGCCACCCGCACAGCGACACCGGCAGCCATGCTTGCAAACATGCCTTTGCCGCCAATGAAATCTCTGACACATCTGACCGGGCCATCCCCTCCGGACAATAGCCTGGCCGGACAATAGCCTGGTCATCGCCCGTTCAGCCGCCCATTGAGACGCGCCGCTGCCACACAATCCCGACTTCGGCCCGGATGATACGCGCAATAAGCTCACAATCCGTCAAAGAGAACGTCAGCGGGAGACGCATGTCCACAATGCCGGTCAAGACTCTGTCGCTCGCGGGCATCCGTTCAACCTCGGCATAGCGCCAACTGTCGTAGCGTGAAGTAAAACCGGCAGGCTCCGCACCGCCGAACCACTTGAGTTCAACACCGCGTGAGGCACACCGCATGATTACGTCATTCACCGCCTCTGGCGACCAATCCATCAGCAAAAACTGGATCGACGAACCAACATGCCGAGCATTGGGGTGCCGGTTCACCAGCTTCAAACCCGGCGTATCCAAAAGCCCACGTTCAACAACATCATAGCGCTCGTTCCAGCGTGTTACCTGCGTTTCAAGATCACGCAGCTGAGGCCGTAGAATTGCGGCGCGCAGGTTATCCATTCGTCCCGAAACATTGGGCGTGGTGTATTTAACCCGTTCAAAAACCTCTGGCCCCGGCGCCGCGAGATGGCGCTCGTAAAGCATATAGGAACCAGAGAGCATGATGGCGCGCGCCGCCACGTCTTCGTCATCGGTGATCAAAAACCCACCTTCACCGGAATTGACATGTTTATAGGTCTGCATGGAATAACAGCCAATGCGCCCCTGCCGCCCCGAAGCCACGCCCCGCCATTGTGCCCCCATCGTATGGGCACAGTCTTCGATCACCGTGATATCGGCGGCATCGCACATCTGCATGAGCCGATCCATATCGCACAAATGTCCGCGCATATGGGACAACATCAAAACCTTTGCCCGGCCAAGCTTGGCCTCAAGGTCATCAAGGTCGATGACCAAATCCTCGGTCACCCCGACAAATTCCGGTTTCGCGCCAATGCTTGCAATCGCACCGGGAACTGGGGCAAGCGTAAAGGCATTGGTCAACACCGTTTCACCGGGTTGCACCCCGACGGCCCGCAAGGAACACGCCAAAGCATATCCACCAGAAGCCACAGCAACACAGTATTTTGCCCCGGTTTGCGCGGCGAATTCCTGCTCCAACAAAGCGGCTTCTGATAACTCGCCCTCGGCGACATTGTAGCGATGTAGACGACCATGGTTCAAAACCGCCATCGCGGCCTCAATCCCATCTTGGGGGATAGGCTCCTGTTGCGTGAAACTTCCGGTGAAAATCTCGGTCATGCGGAATCCTTGGTGGTGACGGTCAATTGATGCGCCAGTATCGGCGGCAAATCGCGTATGATTTAGGTCGTTTTCGGCACAAAACGCGTTTTTTCAACCGATCAGACGCATTATTTCGGGATGCAGCTCATCAAAATGGTCAATTACGCTTTCCGGTTTCAGCGGGCGCACATCTTCGCCTCCAACGGCAAAGGTCACCAAAACCGACGGCACACCGGCATTGGCCGAAGTCTTGCGATCGGTTTCGGAATCCCCAACAAGAAGCGAAGCGTCCCGACGTCCGCCACAGCGATCAACAGCGGCCCAATACGGGGCAACGTCAGGCTTGCGGGTGGCCACAGTATCGGCCCCAATCATTGATCCAAACAGGTCACGCACCCCGAGGCAGCGCAGTAATTTCTCGGCCAGCGCTTCGGGTTTGTTGGTGCAAATGCCCACAGCATAATCGTTGCGTAGCAGGGTTTCGACCGCCTCAACCGCGCCGGGGTACATATGAGTATAGACATCAATGGCGCTGTCATAGGCGGTCAATAACTCAGGATACCACTTATCAACCGTTTGCCCCGACATCAGCCCGGCCCGCGTCAAGCCCAAGGTCAACATCGCCTTTCCCCCACGCACCGCGGTTCCGGCATCACCAACCGGGTCAAGGCGTTCGTCGATCCCCATGGCGTCAAAACAATGGTTTGCGGCGGCGATCAAATCACCGCTCGTGTCGGCCAATGTCCCATCGAGATCAAAAATCACACAATTCTTCATGGCCTACCCTTTTGTCATATCCAGAAACCAAGCGTGACCAGTCTCTGCTTGCCCTATTTGACCAAACCGATAAAACGGCGGCAACCAAAAGACAAATGGGATTGAGTTTTTGAGCATTGCCCTAATCGTACTTGCCGCTGGCAAGGGTACCCGTATGCAATCGGACCTTCCGAAAGTTTTGCACAAAATCGCCCATGCTCCGATGTTGTGGCACGCCATGCGCGCCGGGTCGGTCCTAGAACCAGAGCACAGCATCGTCGTTGCCGGTCATGGAGCGGATTTGGTCGAAGCCTCGGCCAAGGATTTTGATCCCGAGGCGCAGGTCGTTTTGCAGTCCGAACAATTGGGCACGGCCCATGCGGTTGCCCAAGCGAAATCAGCGTTGGATGGGTTTGAAGGTGATGCGATTGTTTTATACGGCGACACGCCGTTTATCCGCCAAGAAACACTCGAAGCAATGGCCGAGGCGCGCGCCCAGAATGACGTGGTCGTATTGGGGTTTGAAGCCGCTGATCCGGGGCGCTATGGTCGTTTGGTGACCGATGGCGAAGAATTAATGCGCATTGTCGAGTTCAAGGATGCGTCACCTCAAGAACGCAACATAACGCTTTGTAATTCTGGTGTTATTGCCGCAAAATCCGATGTGCTTTTTGATCTGATTGATGCCGTTGAAAACAACAACGCATCCGGGGAATACTATCTGACCGATATCGTTGCCATTGCCCGCTCTCGGGGGTTGTCGGCATCGGTGGTGCGCTGTGATGAATCCGAAACGCTTGGTGTGAATTCACGCGCCGAACTCGCGACCGCAGAAAGCCTTTTCCAGACCCGCGCCCGCGTCGACTTGGTCGAAAACGGTGTTTCGCTTTTGGCACCTGACAGTGTTTATTTGTCTTGGGATACGGTCATCGGCCGCGATGCCGAAATTGAACAAAACGTTGTCTTTGGGCCGGACGTCACCGTTGAATCCGGTGCGCGAATCCGCGCCTTTTCACATTTGGAGGGGGCCCATGTTAGCCGCGGTGCCGTTGTCGGCCCCTATGCACGGCTGCGCCCCGGTGCCGAACTGGCCGAGGACACCCATGTTGGCAACTTTGTTGAAATTAAAAACGCCCAGCTCCACCAAGGGGCCAAAGCCAACCATCTAACCTATATCGGTGACGCGGAAATTGGCGAAAAAACCAATATCGGCGCGGGAACGATCACCTGCAATTACGATGGTGTTTTCAAACACAAAACCACAATTGGCAAACGGGCCTTTATCGGCTCTAACACCATGCTGGTCGCACCGGTGACCATTGGTGATGACGCAATGACAGCCAGTGGGTCGGTCGTGACAAGTGAGGTGCCCGATGGGGCCATGGCGCTTGCCCGCGCCAAACAAGTTAATAAAGAGGGCTTTGCCACCAAGCTTTTCGCCATGCTTCGTGCAAAAAAGGCCAAAAAGCAGGCAGAAAACGACTAGTTTTAGCAAGACCCTGCTGATGTGCAGACAACGAGTTGAGAGGAAGACACCATGTGCGGGATTGTAGGGGTTCTTGGAACCCATGAAGTCGCCCCAATTCTGGTCGATGCACTGCGCCGTCTGGAATACCGTGGTTACGACAGTGCGGGCATTGCTACCGTGAACAACGGTGTTTTGGATCGTCGCCGCGCGGTTGGAAAATTGGTGAACCTATCTGACCTTTTGGTTCACAATCCATTGGCCGGAAAATCGGGGATTGGTCACACACGTTGGGCCACACATGGTGCCCCGACCACCGATAACGCCCATCCCCATCAGGCCGGCAATGTTGCCGTCGTCCACAATGGCATCATCGAAAACTACAAAGACCTGCGCGCAGAACTGGCCGAACATGGCATCGAACCCCAGACCGAAACCGACACCGAAACCATCGCCCTTTTGACGCAACATTTGATGTCACAAGGTAAAGCGCCGGTTGAAGCCGCTACGGAGACCTTGGCGCGCCTTGATGGGGCTTTTGCCTTGGCGTTTTTGTTTGATGGTGAAGAGGACCTGATGGTCGCTGGGCGCAAAGGCTCGCCGCTTGCCATTGGACATGGTGACGGTGAAATGTATGTCGGGTCCGACGCCTTTGCCCTTGCCCCGATGACCGATCAAATCACCTATCTCGAAGAAGGTGACAGCGCGGTTTTAACTCGCTCCAGCCTCGAAATTCGCGATGAGGCCGGGCGGTTGGTCAACCGTGAAAAGAAAACCATTCAGGTTGACGCCGCCCGTGTCGACAAGGGCGGCTACAAGCATTTCATGGCCAAAGAGATCGCCGAACAACCGTCTGTTTTGTCCAATGCTCTCTCTGCCTATGTGACCGAACATGGCATCGCCCTGCCCGATCCCGGCATTGATTTTTCCAAGATTGATCGACTGACTATGGTCGCTTGCGGCACGGCTTTTTATGCGTGTTTCACTGCGAAATACTGGTTTGAACAGCTGGCCGGCCTTCCGGTCGAGGTCGATATTGCTTCTGAGTTCCGCTACCGCGAACCTCCGATCTCCGCCAACACCGCGGCTTTGTTTGTCAGCCAATCTGGTGAAACCGCCGATACGCTTGCTGCGCTGCGTTATTGCGAAGGCAAAGCCGACAAGATTTTCTCGGTTGTGAATGTTCAAGAAAGCTCGATCGCGCGTGAAAGCGATCTAGCCTTGCCTATTCACGCTGGTGCTGAAATCGGCGTTGCCTCAACCAAAGCTTTCACCTGTCAGCTTAACGTCCTGCTTTTGTTAGCTTTGAAGGCTGCTGTTGAGCGTGGGAAAATGTCTCAGGATCGGCTTGAAGAGATATTGAACGACCTGCGCGCGCTTCCCGGCACCATTAATGCCGCCCTTGATCGCGACGCGGATTTTGCAAAGGTGTCCAATCGCTTGGCTGAAGCGCGTGATGTTCTATTTTTGGGACGCGGCCTCATGTACCCGCTGGCACTCGAAGGCGCACTTAAACTAAAAGAAATCAGCTACATACACGCCGAAGCTTATGCATCAGGCGAACTCAAACACGGCCCGATTGCCCTGATCGACAAACATGTTCCGGTTGTTGTTTTCGCACCCAAGGACTCCCTGTTTGAAAAGACAGTGTCCAACATGCAAGAGGTCATGGCACGCGGTGGCAAAGTGTTGTTGATCACAGACAGCGCCGGGGCCGAAGCCGCCGGGGCGGACGTCTGGCGCACCATCGTCATGCCCCAGGTCTCCGAAGTCTTGTCACCGATGCTCTATGCCCTTCCGGCCCAGCTTTTGGCCTATCATACCGCCGTGGCCAAAGGCACCGATGTGGATCAGCCGCGCAATTTGGCCAAATCAGTCACCGTCGAGTAATGTCGTCGTCAGGAGTCCGTTATGGGAAAGCAGTTTGAGACACTCAACGAAGATCACATCCGCTTTATCGCGGATCAAAAGATCTTCTTTGTCGGCTCTGCCGCCCCAACCGGCAAGGTCAACATTTCCCCAAAAGGCGGTGACAGCCTGCGGGTGAAAGGGCCCAATCGGATCATATGGCGAAATCTGACTGGATCGGGCAATGAAACCGCCGGGCATCTGCCGCTTGAAAACCGCATGACGTTGATGTGGTGCGGGTTTGAGACACGGCCCATTATCTTACGCTGTTACGGCTCGGCAACGGTGTTTCATGCGCGAGACGTCGAGTTTGATGCACTAAATGCCGAGTTCAAAGAAGATGTCGGGGCCCGCCAAATCTTTGATATGACCATAGACATGGTACAATCCTCTTGCGGATATGCTGTTCCCTTCTTTGACTACCAAGGTGATCGAACGGTTCTTGAAGGCTGGTCCGAAGGTAAGGGCCGGGATGGGATTGACGCCTATTGGACAGATCGCAACACCAAAACGCTTGACGGCTTTCCAACCTATGTGACCAAAAATGACACCTGAGGACGCCCTGACCGCGCTGCGCGATGCATCTGAACCGGGTCGAGCCGAAGGAAGCGCCGCCTATCACAAGGCCAAGCGTGACTATCTCGGCACGCCAAACCCGGCGATCAACGAGCTTACCAAAGGGTGGCGCCAAACCCTTGATCTCGAGACCCGCGTGGCCCTAGCCCGCGACCTTTGGGACACAAACATTCACGAGGCCCGCATTGCGGCGGCTAAGCTTTTGACCCAAGCGCGCATTCGCCCCGATGACGCGGTTTGGTCCTTGATCCAATCCTGGGTTCCGCAATTTGACGCCTGGGCCATCGCCGATCATGCCTGTTCTGCTGGCGCAAAACGACTTGTTACTGACCCGTCGCGTTTGGATGCGGTTGAGGCTTGGACAGTCTCCGAACATATGTGGACCCGCCGCGCAGCGCTTGTGATCACCCTCCCTTGGACCAAGCAAAACTTCCCGACGCCCGACGACCTCGACATCCGGGATCGGGTTCTCGGCTGGGCCGGTGACTATGTGCAGGATCGTGATTGGTTCATTCAAAAGGCTGTGGCTTGGTGGGTCCGCGACCTATCAAAACATGACGCGGATCGCAGCCGGGCGTTTTTGGATTTGCACGGTGACAAAATGAAGGCCTTTGCCCGCAAAGAGGCCGGTAAGTATCTAAAATAGCCTATTGCGCACCCAAAAGGGCCGCCAAATCAAAGAGATGCTCTTCAAATTCGAGGCATATGATTATTTCAAGTGTCTCTGGATCATAAAAGGCATTGGCCTCGTTACAGGCCTCGACCTTGACGGTAATCGGCTTTGAAAACCGCAACTCTTCGTTCAACGCCGCCACTTCCGGCGCTATGATTTGCGCCGTCAGTGTGGTGTCATTGCCCGAAAAAATCATTGCATGGCCCGATGTTCGCTCCGCCATGTCATCCAAGACCGCGCCCCAACTGTCATAGGCCTGCGAGAATTCTTCGTAGCAGTAATCGGCCCGCTCTTGCGGCAAGTCCATATCGGCGGCAAAGGCTTCGCGCGCTTCGGGATCAGCACCATAAAACAGACACACCGTGTTGTAGAAACGTTGCTCATCTGGCCCGTGGACATCCCACCACGCCACATCGCTTTGATGCTCGTCACGCAGGGCCGCTTCGCCCAAGAAGCCATCGGCAACGTCATAAGCAATGCTTTGCGCCGCCTCATCTTCGTAAAGCGCATCGACCAATAGGATTGAAAACACATCTGCGGCATCTTCTTCCTGACCAAAAACTGGCAAGGCCTCTGTGTCGATCAAGGCGTGGCCAAGTTCATGGTAGAAAATGCCGAGGATATTGGCTTCGACAAAGGCCTCTTCGGCTTCGCCAGCGGCCAAAGGCGATGCGAGGCCAGCAATCACCGCAGCCAAAAGTAATCTATTCACCGGTAAACACCTCGATCATTGGGAGGTCTGTCAACGGCGCTTCGATCAGGCGCATGGCGGCCAGTGAAATTCGGCTTCCGGCCGTGTCAGGCCCGTCGATCGGGATCAAATCAACCTGGGCCGATTTGCCGGATCCGGGAAAGTACACACGACCGGTTTTGGGCGATGAGACAAGCGGCGTTTCAAGCCAAAACCCCGGCTTGGTCGGATCGCCAAGGCTGGCCACGGTATCGCCAAGTCGCTGTTCCCCGCCGGTCTGCACAGGCGCAGCGGCGGCGGCTTGCCGTTCTGCCGGGGTTGTGGTGTCAAACTGTTCAACTGTTCGCGCCGATGTCGCGGGTTTGCGGGCCGGCGATGTTGTCGCCGAAAGATCAAGGTCGCCTGGACGCGCCCGAGGCCGCACAGGTTGGCCGACAATCTCTCCCGCGGGCGCTTCTGGCCGAGTGCCTTCGGACGGTTTTTGAGCAAAAGGCATTTTGGCGCACGCGGCGGTGACCAATACAAGACAGATTAGAACACAGACTCTCATGACAACACTCTACGACCTTGGTCCGACGGATACAATTCGCCGCGCACACTTGCTCAAATCCTTGCCGAGCGCTATCTGTTTTTCATGAGCCAGCCGCTAATAGACCCGTTTCACCGTCCCATTTCATACCTGCGCGTATCGGTCACCGACCGATGTGACTTTAGATGCGTCTATTGCATGTCTGAAAACATGAGCTTTTTACCGAAAAAAGAGCTTTTGACGTTGGAAGAGTTGGATCGGATGTGTTCGACTTTTGTAAAGCTCGGCGTTGAAAAGCTTCGGATAACAGGCGGAGAACCGCTTGTGCGTCGTGACATCATGACGTTTTTTCAGCGCATGTCGCGGCATTTGGACAGTGGTGCGCTTAAGGAATTAACCCTGACAACCAACGGATCGCAGCTTGGCAAATACGCTCAAGCGCTTTTTGATGCCGGGGTGCGGCGCGTAAACGTGTCTTTGGATACGCTCGATGAAACCAAATTCGCCGACATCACTCGATGGGGTCGTCTCAAACAGGTGATGGAGGGCATCGACGCAGCGCAAAAGGCCGGTCTACGCGTCAAAATCAACGCGGTGGCGTTGAAAGGGTTCAACGAAGACGAGCTTTTGACCATCACCGAATGGTGCGCCGAACGCGACATGGATCTAACTTGGATCGAAGTCATGCCGATGGGCGATATCGGCAATGAAGACCGCTTGGATCAATATTGGAAGTTGGACGATTTGCGCGACCGCCTCCGCGAAACGTATACAGTGACCGATCTGCCCGATAGCACCGGTGGCCCGGCACGCTATGTTCGTCTTGAGGAAACAGGCCAGCGGATTGGGTTTATCACCCCGCTGACGCATAATTTCTGTGAAAGCTGTAACCGCGTGCGTTTGACCTGCACTGGCGAGTTGTTCATGTGTCTCGGCCAAGAAGACAACGCCGACCTGCGGGGGGCGTTGCGCAATCATCCAGATACCGAAGAACCACTGGAAGAAGCCATCCGCTCGGCGATCCTACTCAAACCCAAAGGCCATGATTTCGACTATTCCCGCCAGATCGTAGATGGGAAAATGTCGCGCCATATGAGCCATACCGGCGGCTAGTTCTCAAGGTTAAGTGAAATAGGGGCAGCCCCTTCTAGAGCCAATCGGCTCTATTCGCCCCTGGGATACCTGGGGAAAGAAGAAACCTTTGGTTAACTTAGGGGCAGGACTCATAGCCAGTAAATGACAAAAGCGGCCTGAGCCAAGGCAGGATGGAAGACCTTTGGGCATCTGACGTATCGAGTGGCGACCCGTCTCAAGTCTTTCAATCTACCAAACATGATCGCAATCCGATTTCGGTGAATGTTGTACCTTGCTGGTTTCTTGCGTTGCTTTTGACCAAGGATGCAGGCGCGTGTCCCTTTGTCTTTTACTGCTTCTCTGTAAAATTCGGCATCGTATCCTCGGTCTCCGATCAGCCAACAGACATCCGACAAACTGCTCAGCACTGCCCGCGCACCGATGTAGTCGCTGACCTGACCGGCGGTCACGAACTGGTAGAGGCGCGGCCCTTGCTCAGACCAATCAGGCGTCCGCGCCGCCCTTCTCCCCCCCAAACTGGTCGCTGTTTTATGGGCCTTCAGATAGGTGGCGTCGATCATCAACGCGTGGTTGTCCATAAGGCTTCGGAAAGAAAGGGTACAGGCGCGCCCTCTGGACGTCGCTCCGCCCCAATTGATTAGACATGTTCACCATTCGCTCTTGAACCGTGCATCGCGGCGCAAGCGGAAAATCAATGGGTCCTGTGACCCTAAGGTCAGACGATCGAACTGAGAGACAAGCGGGGACGCCGATGGCTTTGCAAGGAAAAACCCTTGGAAGGCCCAGATCGCATCACGCCCGCTGCGTTTGAAGCGTGCTAGGCGTTTTCAGTTGACCGCCAATGGTTCTTCTTTCCAAGACTATCCCCGCCTCTAGTTATCACTGGGACGGGCGATTTGCCCCCCGCCAACAGCCGCCGCAACCCGCGTCGTGGATGGGCAGGATGTGGACATGCCACGCGCGACGCGCACCGCAAGAAATCCAAAAGCCTGCGCCTCGAGCATGTCACCGTCTAATCCTACGGCTTCGACCGGTTCGACCGGGCAATCCAAACCGACCTCTAGCATTTTCATCATCACCGGGTTTTTGCGCCCTCCCCCGGTGACCAACACACGCGTCGGGGGGCTGGGGCAATGCTCCATTCCGACCATCACCGCCGTTGCGGCCATGGCGGTCATAGTGGCCGCAGCATCAGCATCATTCAACTCTCGCACCAAATCTAGCATCAGTGAAAAATCATCTCGATCCAAGGATTTGGGTGGCATTTTTCGAAAGAACGCTTCTTCTAAAAACAACTCCAAAGCGCCATCTTCGACGATACCTTTTGCGGCCAGTTTCCCATCACGGTCACACTCAAGACCTAAGCGTTCAGCAACCAGATCGTTGATCGGCGCATTGGCGGGGCCTGTATCAAAGGCCAACAACGCGCCCTCCTCTTCCGGTTTGGATTTGCTTGGATCAACCCAAGTCAAATTGCCGACACCGCCGAGGTTCAAGAAAACCACCGGGTCGCGCGCATTAATCCATTTGGCGCAGGCAAAGTGAAAAAACGGGGCCAGCGGTGCCCCCTCGCCGCCCATCGCCACATCGGCAGAGCGGAAATCCCATACGACCGGCACGCCCAAAGCGTCGGCCAAGGCATTGCCATCGCCCAATTGATGGGTTCCGCGGCCATGCGGATCATGGGCCAAGGTTTGACCGTGAAAGCCCACCAGCTCAGCCCCATCGAAAGCTCGCAGAATCTGCGTATGAACGCGTTGCACGACCGCAAGCGCGGCCTTGGTATCGTCCCCCTGCCACCGACCCAGGGACGCCCGCAAAACCGATCGGTCATCGTCGCTATAGGCCAGGTAATCGGACGGACCAAACGACAAAATCCGTTCGCCATCGGTTTCGATCAGCGCCGCATCGACCCCATCAAGCGAGGTTCCAGACATCGCCCCCAGTGCTTTCACCGGTTTTGCCCCCAACATACTCTTTCCCTCTGCTCAAACCTTACTTATAGCTTTGCGCGATATACTAAGAGGCGGACACATGACCTACCATCCCAAATCGGACTTCATGCGCGTGATGATCGAGCGCGGCTTTCTGGCCGACTGCACCGACTATCAGGCGCTCGACGACGCTTTGCTCGAAGGGGTTGTGCCCGCCTATATCGGCTTTGATGCGACGGCCAAGTCGTTGCATGTTGGTTCGCTGATCCAAATCATGATGCTGCGCTGGTTGCAAAAAACCGGGCACAAGCCGATCACCTTGATGGGTGGCGGCACCACCAAAGTGGGCGATCCGTCCTTTCGGGCCGACGAGCGGCCTTTGCTGACACCCGCACAGATTGATGCCAACATTGACGGTATCAAACAGGTGTTTGCGAAGTACATCAGCTATGATGACTCCGAAAACGGAGCATTGATGCGCAACAACGCCGAATGGCTAGATGGTTTGAACTATCTGGACTTTCTGCGTGACATCGGCCGCCACTTTAGCGTCAACCGCATGTTGTCCTTTGAGTCGGTGAAATCTCGGTTAGATCGCGAACAATCTCTGTCGTTCCTTGAATTCAACTACATGATTTTGCAGGCTTATGACTTCCTTGAGCTCAATCGTCGTTATGGCTGTTTGCTTCAGATGGGCGGTTCTGACCAATGGGGTAATATCGTCAACGGGATCGACCTGACCCGCCGCGTGTTGGACAGCGAAATCTACGGGCTGACGTCACCTTTGCTGACCACGTCGGATGGCAAAAAGATGGGCAAATCGTTGAATGGCGCGGTTTGGCTCAATGGCGACATGTGCCCGCCTTATGAGTTTTGGCAGTTCTGGCGCAACACCACCGATGCCGATGTTGGCCGCTTCCTTAAGCTTTATACCGAGCTGCCGATCGAGGAATGCGAGCGTTTGGGCGCTTTGGAGGGGTCGGACATCAACGACGCCAAAATCGTTTTGGCCAATGAGGTCACAACCTTGTGCCACGGTGCCGAAGCCGCCGCCGCCGCAGAAGCGACCGCACGCGAAGTCTTTGAAAAGGGCGGCGTGGGCGACGATCTTCCGACGCTGGAACTTAGCGCGCAGGAGATTGGCGACGGAATTTCCATTGTTCAATTGATTGTCAAATCCGGTCTGGCGAAATCCGGCAAAGAGGCCAAGCGTCTGATTGCCGAAAACGGGGCCAAGATGGACGACGCCCCGCTTGAGCAAGCCGGACTTGTCTTGGACGCAGCCGCCTTGGCCACGCCGATCAAACTGAGCGCTGGTAAAAAGCGTCACGCATTGGTCAAGCTCGCCGAATAACGGCTAAAAGGCGAATTGCACCACCGCAATCGCCAGGAACGGCAAAGAAAGCAGCGTTGCCAATAACAGCGCTGCGGCCGCCGTGGGGCGCGGTCTGGATTGATCAAGGGCCATGCTTGTCACCGGTTTCGACGGGTTTGGGCGTAGAGAATCAGGTTTCATGCCCGCTATTAACCATCCCTAAACTTTCTATGGCGTTAATTTGCGTCATGTCTGCGTTACGATTACCTCTGCCCCAATCCCCCGAATACGCCCGCGCCTTTGAGGCGATGGGGCGACCAATCCGGCTTTGCAAGCGCGAGGCGCGCGGTGATCTTCGGTTGTTGTGGCAAATTCAATCCCGCAAATTCGGCCCCTTGGGTCGGGTTGATATGGTGTCACGCGGCCCGGTTGCCGCCTCAGATGACGATCGCGCCAGTTGGCTAGAACGCTGGCAACACTGGCATGATGGTCGCCCGCTCATCCTGAATGCCGATGGAATGGCCGCTACGGATTTACGGCGCGCCGGGTTTTGGCCTTTGATGACCCCGGCAACCTTGGCGATGTTGCCGATTGACGCCCCCGACCACATGCGGGCGCGCATGGCGCAGAAATGGCGCAACCGTTTGAACCGCGCCGAAGCCAACAAAATCAAAGTGACGCAGCACAATTTGAACCGTGACCATTGGCTCTTGAAGGCCGAGTTAGAGCAAGCCCGCGCCAAAGGGTATCGCGGCCTGCCCCCGGCGTTTTCCGCCGCCTATAGCAATGCCAACCCCGGCAAGGCCGTTGTCTTTGAGGCCCGGCACCGTGGTGAACCAATCGCAGCGGCCCTCGTTTTGCGCCACGGATCCATGGCCACCTGGCAGATTGGACATTCCACACCGCAAGGGCGCAAACTCAACGCCATGAACTTGGTGTTGTGGACGATGATGACGCGCCTGTCAGAGCTCAATCATGACATGTTGGATTTAGGCATTCTAAACCGCGACGACGCGCCCGGATTGGTGCATTTCAAACTCGGCACTGGCGCTATGCCGCATAAGCTTGGTGGCACATGGCTCCATCAGGGGACCTTGGCCCCCATTGCACGGCGTTTACCGCTAAGGCTCGTCGCCTGATCCCTGTCACTTGCCACGCATCCATTCGCCATTGGGCCAAAAGGCGTGGAAGGCAAAAGCAAACATCACATCATGAGGCAGGTCACGCCCCTGCCTGTCTTTGACCCGAACCGAGCCAACATCACGCCCTTTGGCGATTACACCATGATCAAGGGCCGAGGCCTGTCCGGTTTGCCACGACAAGGTGACACCGGCCTCTGACACCTTGCCTTCGCTCGCCAAGCGGTCCATCGGCCAAGCCCGATCACCAACGCGCACCACCCGCATCAACGGCGGGATGCCATGAGGTGGCATTTCACCCGAATACAGGAACGGGCGATGCGACCGGTCATAGCCCTGATACGGATTGCGGCCATAGGCCCGATTCCATGCAGGTTCGCCCATGACCAAGCCCTCTGGATGGCGCGCCTTGTATTGATCCCAGCTCTCCATCCAGCTTGGCAGTTGTTTCAACTCGACCCCGGTCATCTCGCCGACAATCCCGGTGCCAATCGCCTGTTGCCACCAGCTCTCGGTTTCGCGGTCATACATCACCATGTCGGAGTTGCGCAGCTTGCCCGACACGCCAAAGGTTAACACCCGCCCCTGAACCCGACGATCAAATGTCAGGCCGGAATTGCACAAGGGGCAAAAGGTCACCGCCACCGGCACCCCACCAATCTGATCATTCACAATCTCATGCCACGTCAAATAACGGATCGGATAGGCGCGCGGGCGCTGGCCATCGATCTCAACGGTGATCACCGGCTCTGTGCCCCAAATCGAGGTCTCTTTATCGGCTGTAAAAAACTGAGGATCACTGAGCGCCGGAATGCCATCTTTGGGCGGACCGCCGGACATGATTTCAACCCAGTTTGGCACTGTGGTATTGTCAAAATCGGTATTGGGCCACTCATTCTTCCAAAACTTTGGGTCAGCATTGGCCGTGGTAGTCAAAAAACAAATCATAAGGGCAGCAATAAAACGCATGACGGGTCCTCCTTTGGGGATCATGCCACCGCAAACCCAACCTGCCCAGAGCCCATACGAAGTTGTGACCCGCTGTCAAATCACCGCAACGGGGTCTGGGGGTTTGCCCCCAGGGCCTTTACGGCCTGAGTAAAAACCAAAAAGAGCGCGCCATTTGGCGCGCCCCTCAAGCGAAACCCTGCGAACAGGATCAATCGGTAACAGTGACCTTTTCCATACGGTCCGGCTCACCAATCACGGACCCATTACGGCCCTCGCCACGTTTGATCGCGTCCAACACATCCAAGCCAGAAGTCACTTTGCCCACAACGGTATATTGACCGTCAAGGAAAGTGCCCGGCGCAAACATGATGAAGAACTGCGAATTGGCGCTGTTTGGGTCTTGTGAGCGGGCCATGCCGACCACACCGCGTTCAAAGCTGATATCCGAAAATTCTGCTTTGAGATCAGGGAGGTCAGACCCGCCCATCCCGGCCATACGCATGTCGCCACCCGGTACGCCGAATTTGACATCGCCGGTCTGCGCCATAAAGCCTTCGATCACGCGGTGAAACACCACGCCATCGTATTTGCCGTCCGCAGCAAGAGACGTGATCTGGATGACGTGACCGGGGGCCACATCTTCGAGAAGGTCGATTTCGATCACGCCATTGGCTTCGCCAGCAACTTCGATCTTCAGACCGCTGGCATAGGCTGGTGCGCCCAGCAATGCCAAAACAAAGGCAAGCTTACGCATCTGCGGCCACCTTGACGCTGATCATCTTGTCGGGGTTCGCAGGTGGCTCACCTTTTACGATGGCGTCCACATGCTCCATGCCCGATGTGACCTGACCGTAAACGGTGTATTGACCGTTCAGGAAATCGTTGTCTTTGAAGTTGATGAAGAACTGCGAGTTGGCCGAGTTCGGGTTGGCCGAACGCGCCGCGCCCAAGGATCCACGCGCATGGGGGATCTTGGAAAATTCGGCTGGCACATCCGGAAGCTCGGACCCACCGGTGCCACAGCGGCGCGGTTGGTAGTCGTCGCTATCCATGTTGCCATGGGCCACGTCGCCGGTCTGGGCCATGAACCCATCAATCACGCGGTGGAACGCAACACCGTCATAAGCACCAGAGCGCGCAAGCTCTTTCATACGCTCAACGTGTTTTGGGGCCACATCGGGCAGCAATTCGATGGTGACGGTTCCGCCTTTAAGCTCCATCAGGATGGTGTTTTCCGGATCCTTGATCTCAGCCATGTCTCTCTCCGTAAAAAAGTCTGCCTCTGACCTAGCCCGCTTGCGCGACAATGCCAAGCAGACGTTGACCTCTGCGCCGGAAAGGGGCAGACAAACGCCAATTGGTTTGGGAGCAATATCATGGCCTGGAAAACCCTCGACGACATGGATCTGGCGGGTAAGCGCGTATTGACGCGCGTGGATATCAACGTGCCTGTCGAAGACGGCAAAGTCACCGACACAACCCGTATCGAACGGATTGCAGCCACGGTTCAGGATATTCTTGATCGCGGTGGCAAGCCGGTTTTGCTGGCGCATTTTGGTCGCCCCAAGGGCGAGCGCAACATGGATATGAGCCTTCAACCGCTTATTCCGGCGCTAGAAGCCGTCATTGGTGCCCCGGTGGTCTTTGCGGCGGATTGCGTTGGTCCGGCGGCGGCAACGGTTGTTGATGCGTTGCAAGACGGTCAGGTTGCCTTGCTTGAAAACACCCGCTTTCATGCAGGAGAGACCAAAAATGATGCAGATTTGGCCGATGAGATGGCCAAACTTGGCGATGTCTATTGCAATGACGCCTTTTCGGCCGCCCACCGCGCCCATGCCTCAACCGAAGGTCTGGCCCGCTTGTTGCCCGCCTGTGCCGGTCGCTTGATGCAGGCAGAGTTGTCAGCACTCGAAAGCGCGCTTGGCACGCCGGAACGTCCCGTCTTGGCGGTTGTGGGTGGTGCAAAAGTGTCAACCAAACTGGAATTGCTCGGCAATCTGGTGGCCAAGGTTGATATGCTGGTGATTGGTGGTGGCATGGCCAACACGTTCCTCGCCGCCCAAGGCATTGATGTTGGCAAGTCACTTTGCGAACATGAAATGGCCGACACCGCGCGCGACATTCTAACCAAAGCCAAGGATGCAGGATGCGAAATCATCCTACCCGTTGACGTTGTTGTTGCCCGCGAGTTCAAAGAAGGTGCGGCCAATGAGGTAGTCGCCAACACCGCCTGCCCCGCCGATGCAATGATATTGGACGCTGGCCCCGAAGCGGTCAAAGCGGTTCACGCCGCCATTGAAAAGGCCAAGACCTTGATCTGGAACGGTCCTTTGGGTGCCTTTGAAATTGCCCCCTTTGACACCGCAACCAATGCCGCCGCGAAATTTGCGGCTGAACGCAGCGAAGCAGGCAAGCTGATCTCGGTCGCTGGTGGTGGTGACACTGTTGCCGCGCTCAACAAGGCGGATGCGGCGGTTGATTTCTCTTATATTTCAACGGCGGGTGGCGCTTTCCTTGAATGGATGGAAGGAAAGGAATTGCCCGGAGTTGCGGCGCTCAGCTAAGCAACCACCGACACAGTTCAAACCGCCGCTCTCACCCGAGGGCGGCGTTTTTCTTTACCCAACCCTACCAGTTTCTAAGCTGTTCGATCGCCTCGGGCGAGGTAAAGGCCGTAGCATGCCCTGCCCCATCGCCGCCTTCAACATCACTGAGATCAATCACGCTGATGGGGAGACCATCAAGGCTTTCTGCTGATGGAATTGAGCCCAGACGATTGGGTTTTCCCGTCAGGAAAGCGGCTAAACCCAAGGCCTTATCCCGTTGGGAAACCATCAGTGTAAACGGTTTTGGCAAGGGATTTATGCGCCGTGCTTGTTGCTTGAACACGTCTTCATCAATATCGGGGCTTATCAAAACAACGGCCTCAAGCTGCTCTATCCCCTGTTTGTTTCCCGAAATTGACATCTGCCTTAAGGTTTCCATAACCAACTGGCTACCCATGGAATGTGCAATCAAATAGACGCGGCGTTTGCGGTTGGCCAAAAGGGTCAAAAGCTCCTCAAGCCCATCGCGAGAAAACATCACGCTATCGCGGTCATAGGCATAGCCTTGCGCACTCCCGGCGGAGGGCCACGAGAATGCAATCACCGGCAAGCGCGCCTGATAATCATGTGCCACCTGCGCCAACCGGTAAACGGCCTCGGCATTGTTCACATTAAATCCATGCACAAAAAGAAACACATCTTGGTGGTTTTCTTGGCGGTTCAGATCCGCCAAAAATTGATTTTCACCATTATAAAGCGCTTGATTTTGAACAACAAAATGCTTTTCCGGATCTGGCGTGGCATAACCCGGCCATTCGATACGCCCAAGTTGATGCGTGGCAGGAATCGAGATGTCCATTCGCGCAAACCGAACTTCGGAGTTACGAATGTCGCCGAACTCCTGACTAAACAGTCCCTGAGTCGAAACTTCGGTCTTGCGCCGGTTGGTGGCGACGAAAATCGGTTGCACCACGGCCTTCTCTTGCGTCACCTGGCCGTCATCAAAATCAAAGGTTCCGCGCGGCGTACAACCGACAAGCGAGACCGAAACAAGTATAAAAGCAAGAACCCGGATCAAAACGCTTTTCCGCCCATTCGCAAGATTTAACACAGTCGCAGCAAGGTTTGGCAGGAATGCAACGGTTTTCAAACTGATTCGCACCGCTCGAAATCACTCTCTTTTCCCCTTGCGTGGCTTATGCCACAACCAAAGCACGCATCCAGTCAAGAGATGTGATTTAGGGCAGTTCTGAATGACCATCCGCACCGCGCGCCCCTCGTTTGGCGTTCTGATCTTTTTTGCAGTGACGCTGAGCTTGTCAGCTTACTTCACCTTTGCCGCTGTACAGGGTGATTTTGGGCTGTTTCGTCGAGCGGAAATCACGGTCGAGGGTGAAAAGCTTGAGCGTGAAGTCGAAGAGCTGCGCGCCGAAGTTGCCCGGATGGAAAACCTCACCTTGCGGCTTTCGGATGAGTTCCTTGACCTTGATCTCCTCGATCAACAAGCGCGTGATGTCTTGGGTCTTGTTAGGAGCGACGAGATCGTCGTTAATTAACCCTCGGTCAATATCTGTCATGGGCCTTGGTTCATGTCACAGTCATCGCGACATTTTCCAACTTCCTCATGTTATTATGTGCAATCTGAGCCATTCCGCCGCGCATTATTATTGCGCGGCCACTTTACGTGCAGGCCTTGCCACGCTACGGTCACGGCAACCTGAACCTAAACTGGTTTAACGTTAAACATTCTATTGGGGAGGAGACGGCCATGGCCGCGCGCAAAACAACTGCCAAGCCCAATGTGTCCGCTGATGAGCTCTTGGCTTATTACAAGGACATGCTGCTGATCCGTCGGTTCGAAGAAAAGGCCGGTCAGCTATATGGCATGGGGCTGATTGGTGGGTTCTGTCACCTCTACATCGGGCAAGAGGCCGTTGTTGTCGGGCTTGAGGCCGCTGCCGAAGAGGGTGATAAACGCATCACATCCTACCGCGACCATGGTCATATGCTGGCCTGTGGCATGGAACCCGGCGGCGTTATGGCCGAATTGACCGGGCGTATTGGCGGGTTGTCCAAGGGTAAGGGCGGCTCGATGCACATGTTCTCCAAGGAAAAGCATTTCTACGGTGGCCACGGTATTGTTGGTGCACAGGTTCCGCTTGGCGCAGGTCTCGCCTTTGCCGATAAATACAAAGACAACGGCCGCGTGACCTTCACCTATTTCGGCGATGGGGCCGCCAATCAGGGGCAGGTTTATGAAGCCTTCAACATGGCCGCGCTTTGGGACCTTCCGGTGATTTTTGTCATTGAAAACAACCAATACGCCATGGGAACGGCGCAAAAACGTTCCACGTCGACCCCGGAATTATATACCCGAGGCGAAGCCTTTGGCATCAAAGGCGAGGTTGTCGACGGCATGGATGTGCTGGCGGTTAAGGCGGCTGGTGAAAAGGCCGTCAAACACTGTCGCGCCGGCAAAGGCCCCTATATTCTTGAGATCAAAACCTATCGCTATCGCGGTCATTCCATGTCGGATCCGGCCAAATACCGCACCCGCGAAGAGGTCCAGAAAATGCGTGAAGAGCGCGACCCGATTGATCATGTGCGCGACCTGTTGTTGACCGGCAAACATGCCACCGAGGACGATCTGAAAGCGATCGACAAGGATATCAAAGCGGTGGTCAGCGCCTCTGCCGATTTTGCCCGCGAAAGCCCGGAACCGCCGCTCGAAGAGCTGTGGACCGACATCTACGCCGAGGTTTGATATGCCGCATTTTGAGATACATGCAGCCGATGTCGATGCGGCCAAAGAATTTTATGCGGGCCTGTTTGGTTGGACCTTCAGTGCAATGCCCGGCGGTGAAGAGGTTGGTTATCACCTGATTGAAGGCTCTGACATTGGTATGGACAAGGGCGTGACTGGTGGCGTGATGGCTCGTATGGGCGCAACCCCAGACCCCGGCAGCCCGGTGCGCGGTGGAACGATGACGTTCGAGGTCGCCGATTGCGATGATCGCTACCATTGGGCGCTTGCCAATGGCGGGGCCGAAGCCCTACCGCCGACCGACTTCCCCGGCATTGGCCGCTGCGCCTATGTCGAAGATGGCCAAGGAAATATTGTTGGCATGATCACCCAAGCTGCAGGAGACACAGTCTAATGGCTACCGAAATTCTGATGCCCGCCCTGTCTCCGACCATGGAAGAAGGCACTCTGGCCAAATGGTTGGTCAAAGAAGGTGATGCAGTCCAATCCGGCGACATCATGGCCGAGATCGAAACCGACAAGGCGACGATGGAATTCGAAGCGGTCGATGAAGGGGTGATTGGCAAGATTCTGATCGCCGAGGGCACTGCCGACGTTAAGGTTAACACCGCCATCGCCATTCTGGTCGAAGAGGGTGAGGATGTTCCGGCGGCCTCTGCGTCAACCGCGCCTGCTCGCCAACCGGCCGCCGCAGTTGCGGAGGCGGCCCCTGCCGGGGGTTCTTTGGCGAATTCTGGCAACACCGCCCCCGTTGCCCCCGTCAAGGCGACACCACCTTGGCCCGAGGGCACAAAAACCAAGAAGCAAACCGTCCGCGAAGCGCTGCGCGATGCCATGGCCGAAGAAATGCGCGGCGATGGCGATGTGTTTTTGATGGGCGAAGAGGTCGGCGAATACCAAGGGGCCTATAAGATCAGCCAAGGCTTATTGGATGAATTTGGCTCCAAACGGGTGATCGACACGCCAATCACCGAACATGGATTTGCCGGTATTGGTGTCGGCGCGGCCTTTGGTGGGTTGCGCCCCATTGTTGAATTCATGACCTTCAACTTCGCCATGCAAGCCATTGACCAGATTATCAATTCCGCCGCAAAGACGCTCTATATGTCCGGTGGTCAAATGGGGTGTCCCATCGTGTTTCGCGGTCCAAACGGTGCCGCCGCCCGCGTTGGTGCCCAACATTCGCAAGACTACGCCGCCTGGTATGCGCATATCCCCGGTCTCAAGGTTGTGATGCCCTACTCGGCGTCCGACGCCAAAGGCCTGCTGAAATCCGCCATCCGTGATCCAAACCCGGTGATCTTCCTCGAAAACGAAATCCTCTATGGACGCAGTTTCGATGTTCCCGAAATCGACGATTATACTGTGCCCTTTGGCAAGGCGCGCGTGTGGCGCGAAGGGACGGACGTGACCTTGGTAAGCTTTGGGATCGGCATGGCCCACACACTCGAAGCCGCCGACAAACTGGCCGAGCAAGGTATTAGCGCCGAAGTCATTGACCTGCGCACCCTGCGCCCTCTCGATACCGATACCGTGATCGCCAGCGTCCAGAAAACCAATCGCTGCGTTACCGTCGAAGAGGGTTTTCCGGTTGGATCAATCGGCAATCATATCTCTGCTGTGCTGATGGAGCAGGCCTTTGACTACCTCGACGCTCCGGTGATCAATTGCACCGGCAAAGACGTTCCGATGCCCTATGCGGCCAATCTAGAGAAGCATGCGTTGATTACCGCTGACGAAGTCGTCGACGCCGTCAAACAAGTCACCTACCGTTAACCTTCATCTCGCCCGCTAAACTCCGGGGAGCGCGAGGGGATGGCCCCTCGCTTCCGCCCCAAATCAGGAGCCGCCCATGCCCATTGAAATCCTCATGCCCGCCCTGTCCCCCACCATGGAAGAGGGCACCTTGGCCAAATGGCTGGTCAAAGAAGGTGACAGCGTGCAATCCGGTGATGTGATCGCCGAAATCGAAACCGACAAAGCGACAATGGAATTCGAAGCGGTCGACGAAGGGGTGATTGGCAGAATCCTTGTGGCCGACGGCAGCGCCGAAATCGCGGTTAACACGCCGATTGCGGTTCTGCTCGAAGAGGGTGAAACCGCCGCCGACATGAGCGCAGCCGCGCCACAAGCGCCGGCAGAGGCATCGCCTCCTGCCGCGGCTGTGGAGGCGGCTCCCTTAGGGAGCTCCGACCAAGCCGCCGCCCCTGCCCCGCAACACGCAAGCGACCGCGTCTTTGCCTCGCCTTTGGCCCGTAGGATCGCCGCGCAAAAGGGCTTGGATCTCACTCAAATCGCCGGGACCGGCCCACGGGGTCGTATCGTCAAAGCCGATGTAGAAGCGGCCACCGCCTCCCCGGTTGCGACTGCCCCAGCCCCTCAAGCTGCAACAGCTTACGCGTCTCCGGCACCAGCGGCAAAACCTGCATTGTCCTCAGGTCCATCCAGCGATGCAGTCAGCCGCATGTATGAAACCCGTGAGGTTACCGAAATCCCCTTGGATGGGATGCGCAAGACCATCGCGGCGCGTCTCACCGAAGCCAAACAAAGCATTCCGCATTTCTATCTGCGTCGGGACATCAAGCTGGATGCGTTGCTGGCATTCCGCAGCCAACTCAACAAGCAACTGGCGGCGCGCGACGTCAAACTCAGCGTCAATGATTTCATCATCAAAGCCTGCGCCAACGCCTTACAACAGGTGCCCGCTGCCAATGCAGTTTGGGCGGGTGACAAAATCCTGCAACTCACCCCATCGGACGTCGCGGTTGCCGTCGCTATCGAGGGTGGCTTGTTCACCCCGGTCCTGCAAGATGCCGATCAAAAATCGCTCTCGGCCCTCTCCGCCGAGATGAAAGACCTTGCCGCGCGTGCTCGCGATCGCAAACTGGCTCCGCATGAATACCAAGGCGGCAGTTTCGCGATTTCCAACCTTGGCATGATGGGCATTGAAAACTTTGACGCAGTTATCAATCCGCCCCATGGGGCCATTCTTGCGGTTGGTGCCGGTGTCAAAAAGCCGGTGGTCAACGAAGATGGGGCTTTGGCCGTCGCGACTGTGATGTCGGTCACTCTAAGCGTCGATCACCGGGTGATTGACGGGGCGCTCGGGGCCGAGCTGCTGCAAGCCATTGTCGACAATCTCGAAAATCCGATGATGATGTTGGCTTAACATCTTAGAATATGAAAAAGGCCGATCACATCTGACCGGCCTTTTTCAATTCAATTTCTAGCTGTCTAGCCTTTGTCGTGAAGCAATTGATCCATTTCGACCGATGGCTGATCACAGCCTGCCTTGCCGACAATCCGCGCCGGGACACCAGCAACGGTTGTGCAAGGCGGCACTTCCTCTAACACAACCGATCCCGCCGCCACGCGCGAACAATGACCGACATGGATATTGCCCAAAACCTTGGCCCCGGCACCAATCAAGACGCCGTTGCCGATCTTTGGATGGCGATCTTCTTCTTCCTTACCGGTCCCGCCCAATGTCACCGAATGCAACATCGACACGTTGTCACCCACAACAGCGGTTTCACCAATCACAATCGAATGCGCATGGTCGATCATAATACCCCGGCCAATTGTGGCCGCCGGGTGAATGTCGATCCCAAAGACTTCGGAACAGCGCATTTGGAAAAAGTAAGACAGGTCCTTGCGCCCTTCTTTCCAAAGCCAATTGGCGATGCGATGGGCTTGAATGGCTTGGAACCCTTTGAAAAATAACAAGGGTTGTAAGAACCGATGACAGGCCGGATCGCGTTCGAACGTTGCCGTTATATCGGCGCGCGCCGCCATGGCAAGGTCGGGTTCCGAACTATAGGCCTCGTCACAAATCTCGCGTACGATCTGCTCAGACATCTCGCCATTGGCAAGCTTGAGCGACACACGGTAGCTGAGCGCCCGCTCCAATGTTGGATGGTGCAAAACCGAATAGTGGATTAATCCACCTAGCAGTGGCTCTTCGGCCACCGCTTCTTCGGCTTCTCGCATGATCCGGGCCCAGACCGGATCAATTTCCGCCAGTTTTGCGCGTCTCTCTGCCATCAGTGATCTCCTTTGACCTAGGCAGAATAACAGATAGTGCCTCTGATGCGAAACGCAAATCCGTGATCACACTGTTCACAAGGTACAATTTGAAACGTCCTGTGTAAGCTGTGGTTACAAAACGGGGCTATGGTGCCGTTTAAATAGCGCCTCAAACACCAAAAACTGACATTCCAAATAGTCCCGATCATCAAGCCGGGGTTCACGGGCCAATGGCCGCATCATCGCCGCAGACATCAATGTCCCATTGCCCCATTGCGCATGGGCTTTGCGAAACCGTTTGCGATAGCGATCAGCGGCCGCAGCCTCTTTGACCAACAGATTTGCCAAACGGGCCCGCGCGCCCGACGGCACGGGCAACAAGGCCCGCGCCGCCGCGCTTATATCACCGGGAAGGACCGGTCTCATGCTTGACACGTAACCGAGGCAAATGGCCCGGGTCCATATCGCGCCGATACTTGCGCCACGGTGATCTGATATTCACCAGCCAAACCATCCGAAGCCTGTTGCGAGGCTGCATAAGACCAGATTGGCGACGACACCTGTGCCTCGCGGATTACGGTTTCGCCCTGTTGAACACGAACCAAATAGGATTCAGTGTCTTCACCCATGGGCACCTCAAAGCTGTCCCAGCCGTCGCCATCAATACGAGTTCGTCTGATCCACGACACATCTAGGTTACCGGAAACCTCACTGGCGACAAGATGCGCCGGGCTATAGGGGCGCAACCCAATCCCATCAAAAGCAATCTCTTGATGTGTATAGGTATCATCGTCAAAGGAGCGGCGCGCCGGCCCAACCCGGTAATGACGCGACACTCGACGTTGCGCCGCCGCCAAGGCGATTTGCGCCGGAGCTCCATCGAGCATGACGACAAGCGCACCTTGAGGCCAAAACTCTGGCATCACCCCGTCAGTGCCTGCCTGTCCACGCAGTCGGTGGGACAAAAGCCACCTGTCCTCGGACAGAAGCTCGGCATCGCGGAACTGGAACAGCTCCCAATTGCCCGGGCTACCGTCGCCGATCGCCATAAGGTTGCCCCCGGCCAAAAGGGCCTCATCGCTCACCGATTGCAACGCCCCCGACAACAGCTGAACCTCAAGGGCTGAGCCATGGTCGATCAACCCGGATTGCGCCGCGAACAGCGGGGTTTGGGTCACGCCAACAACGGATTGCGCCGCGATGATGCTGTTGAGTTCGTAATCCGCATCCGTTGCCGAGTCATAGACCGCGGCCGACCCCGGCCAAGGTTCCGCTGTCAACGCCAGATGCGGGGCGTGTTCAACTTCGTCACCACTCATCAGTGGCAAATCCATAAAGATCGGCGTGACTGGAACAGCGGCCTCGTATGGCCGAATAGCTGCGGCGTCATCGGTGTAATCGGACGGCTGATAGACATCCGGCTCGATCCGAACCGCATCGACGATCTGATGATCCATCACATCCACCCGGTCGATCCGCGCCAAAGTTGGCCCCGATTTCGACGGGATACGCACGATGTCACCGGCCCCAAGCTGTAGTTTGGAGGGCGGCAATGCAAAGCGCAGCGTGTCACGCCCGACCCGCCCTTCGGCAAGCCAACGCTCCGCAGTTTGCAACCCTTCACCACGTGTCATGGTCAGGGCCAGCTCGGTTTCCGCGACCGCATGGGTTTCATCATCGGGCAAGATCGCCTCTTCGGCGGCCACCTGATGATCGCCGTCGGCCTCGATAAAGCGCACACGCACACGCCCCGCCATTTCGGCCTCACCGGCGCGCACTTCGGTCAAGTCGCCATCGACCTCGTCACTCAACGCAAGGTCTTCGTGATTGATATCAATGGCTTTGAGCCCATCCCGCATCCGGAAAACCAACATGCCGTCACGTTCGATTGCATCAAACCCGTGAGCTAACATCAGGGCCTGAAGCGAGCGCCGCGCATCCGTGACATTGGGTTCAACAAAGCCACGAACAACGCCATAGAGTTGGCTTGTATCGATATGCGTTACACCCGCCCGGTTACAGAGTTCTTGAACAACCGAGGCCAAAGACCGAGCCGAGGCCCGTCCATTCAACCAATGGCCGCGACGGTAATTTGCCCCATCAGACCAAAGCTCACTATTGCCGGGGAACCACGGGAATGGCCGCGCATCCCATGCCCAGACATAGGCGTTGTCCATGTCCAACATCGGGCCGTCATAGACCTCGGATTGTGGATTGTTGGCTTCATCCGACCAATAGCCCATCATGGCGCGCAGGTATTGCCGCTGCATGGCCTCATCCCGCAAACCATTGGAAAAATGCGGCAAGGACGATTCAGACGACTTTGGGTCAAGGAACTTGTTGGGCTGGTTGGCCCCTTTGTTCACCGCCGCACAGCCCAATTCGGTAAACCATATCGGCTTTGACTGTGGCTCCCAATCGGTGGGCGTGTCATCGCGCACGCCTGCACGACGTTCGTGATGTCGGTTGCCCCACCAATTGCGGATATCCTTGTAGCGCCACACCCAGGGTTCGTTATGTTCCCCATCGGTGATCGCTTTGCGGTTTTGCGCCTCGCGCCCTTCGGCTGAGGAGTAGTACCAATCATACCCTTCACCGCCTTCGATGTTGGCGCGCAGGTAATCGACGTTGTAGATCGTCCCCCACTCCGCATCAGCATGATCATCCCCATCACGCCAATCCGCAATTGGCATGTAGTTGTCGATCCCAATGAAATCTATGGTTTCGTCGCTCCAAAGCGGATCAAGATGGAAGTACAAATCGCCCGAGCCATCCTGTGGGTGGTAGCCGAAATATTCAGACCAATCCGCCGCATAGCCGATTTTGACATCTGGCCCAAGGATTAGCCGGCACTCAGCAGCCAGCAGTTTCAACTGATCAACCGCCGGAAAGCCATCTGCCCCGCGAATTTGCGTCAACGCGCGCATTTCCGACCCGATGCAAAACGACGCCACATCGCCCGCAGCAGCACAAAGCGCCGCTTGGTGCAGGACAAAACGGCGATACGACCACTCTTGCGGGCCTGAGTACGTCACATCATCGCCCGATACGGTGAAATCAGACGCCGACGCGGTCCCAAAGAAGGTCGCGACCTCTGTATCTGCCGCTGCCGTCAAATCAGGAGAGCCATCCTGACCGGGGGCAAGACTTGTGGTGATCCGCCCGCGCCAAGGCAGCTTGGGCTGCCCGGTTCCTCCGGTCCACGGGTCAATCAAAGTGTTGTCCGCCATCTGATCCATCAAGATGAAAGGGTAATACATGACCTTGAGGCCTTGGGAGGACATGCGACGGATCGCTTGGATCACGCTGGCATCCGCAGGCGTACCGCCATAGACAACACGGCCGCCTTCTTCCGGAACAACTTGCGCCGACGCACGGTCTAACCCACTCACCACCCATGGCATCTTTTCGGAATCGAATTCGATCTGTTCGACTTTGGGCTGAATTTCACAAGAGCCACAGCGCAAATCATTGCCAAACCAACTGACCACCAACGACGCTGCGCCACAATTGGGCAACTCGTCGCGCAACTGGTTGAGTGAGGTGTTAAAATCGGGTTCTTCGGAGGGGGAGTTGACATTGGTTACCTTGCGGCTTGATGCCAATGTCATGCCGCCCCAAATCTCTTCGGGTAGGTCATATTTGAAGTAGGTGAGATAGACCGGATCGGTCGCCAAAGAATACTCGCCGGTTCCCGGTATCATCGCGACACCTTTGATCGCCTGTGGAACCTCTTGGGCGTCGCGCAACTCGGGTCGCGTGACCTCAAAGCTAAACTGTGGAACGCGGTTGCCGAAACTGGCCAGACTGAGGTTTTCCATCACCACATAGGCCGTCCCACGGTAAGCCGGCACAAGCCCGCCTCCCTCGATCGCTTCCATGGTTGGATCGGGCATTTGTTCGTCGGTGCCATAATAGACACGCATGTTTAAGTCCTTGAGTGCAACCTCGGCCCCATCAGCCCAAACACGATTGATTCCGGTGATTTCGCCTTCGCAAAGAGCAATCGCCAGACTAATCGAATAGCTATAGGATTTGACCTTGGGACTGGGGGGCCCCCCCTTGCCACCACCGCCAGATTTCTTGACATGCTCTTTGAACTCGGTCGCCCAAATCACATGGCCACCTACCCGCATACGTCCATAGATCTGCGCGATTGGGGCCCCATCACCGGCACCGCTTAGGCGAAACCGCTCGATTTTGCCCATTTCTATGGCGTCAGACCCCTGTCCCAGCAAGCGCTGATCCAAGGACCGGCCAATAGATGCTCCGATGAAACGGCCAACAGCGGTCATGGACAATCCCAAAAGAGATCCACCCATAGAACTGCCAAGTGCTGCCCCTGCAGCTGAAAGAAGGATAGTCGCCATCACTCGATCTCCAATGGTAGGGCAAACCGCGCGACGATGCGCCGTTCCCAGGACGCGCCAAGCGCGCTTTCGATCACCCCATGCCCGCTATAGGCATGTATGAATGAGGCCCCCGCCCCTGTTTCGGCCTGAATGCCGATATGTTTCGCGACGGCGCCTTCGCGCATGCGAAACAACAGGATATCACCGGGGGCCGCGTCGTCTCGTGGTTTGGGCTGCAAATGCCGCATGGCTGCACGCCACAAACGCTCATCACCCTGAGGTTCAGACCAATCCATGCTATAGGCCGGAACCTTTTCGGGTTCCGATCCGATCACCTCGCGCCACACACCGCGCAAAAGACCAAGACAATCAGTGCCCGCCCCTTTACGCGATGTTTGATGCACATAAGGCGTACCGATCCAGCCGCGTGCAGCCTCAACCACACAAGTCATCTTCGGCTGCCCCCGTTTTGCTTTTTGGCATGTGTGGGATAAACGGTGACCCAGTCCTCTTCGGGAATGTCCGGAAACCCCTGAAAATTCAACAAATTGTTGAACTTCAAACGACAGGTTTCCATCCGTTTGTCACAGCCTGCGCTTATCCGAATGATGTCACCGGGCGCGATATCGGCCCGCAAAGGTTCCCAGATTTCAAGGTCCCGATACCCATCACCCGACATTCGATCCCGCTTGATGGATCCGGTTAACCCCTTGGCCGCACCGGAAATGACATCTAGGCGGCCACGTTGAAACCAGTCCGTTTCGAACTCAGTTGCCCCTTCAAAGGAAAACACCCGATTGTCCTCAACCCGCGCGATCGGAGCCTCGTAAAAGTAACCTGGCGTGGCAAGATCAAAGCGACAACCACGCCCACCTAAAACCGCGGAACACGGTTTTTGGTAGACGCGCCCAATCGGGCGACCAAGGGCTTCGGTTAACCCGCGCAACTCGGCGTGAAACGCCCCGCCGCCCCGCCGCAGTTCCCCAATGGTGCCGCGAAACATAATCCGCCGCGCCGCGACATCCGACCAATTCACAAGCCAGGCAATCACCTCGGCCCCGTCGAAACGGCCAGCGGCGATATCCTCTTCCCGGATAGCGGCGTCGCTGAGCGCGCCCATGGCTTCGGTATTGTCGACCGACAACCCGGTCGCCTGTTGTAGCGCCTTGGCGGACAACCCCGTATCGGCCTTGAACTCATAGCCATCAAAGGCAAGCGCGCGGTCATGATCGGTGAACCCGAACTTGGTACCATCTTTGCGGATCACCGCCCAAGCGCGGCAAACCGACCCAACGCCGTCTTGCAAATGCGCATGAAGTGCTTCTGCTCCTGACATCAGACCCGTACCTCCACAACCGGCACATCGGGGACCTGACCGGCCCGAAAGCTGGCAACCGACACATTGATACGGTCGGTGTCAAAACGCACAGGCACGTCAAATTCGAAACCGGCACTGATCTCGACACCGGCCAAGGGAATTTCATCAAAGGTGATCACCCCTGTGTCGGTATCAATCTCAAAATGCACCCCCTCGCGGCGTTCCACATCTTGAACCGCCGCAACTACGGACCCGGCAACGAGCTTGGTGATTGGACGCGCATAGGTCGCCCCACCGGACGAATAGTTTTTGATCAATTGGAAACTACGCGTGGTGCCATCCCCATAGGCAATGATCTGGTCACCGGTCGCCACCCGCTTTGACGGCGGACAGGATTTGAAGTCAGCCCAGTCTTTCCAGCGAAAACCGAACAACTGCCCTTGGCGCGCCTCGAAAAACGCAATCAGGGCCTCGACATCATCCAAAGATCGCAAACCCAGACCCGCATCATAGCGACGACGCGAATGAGCCCAAGGCGTATTGCGTTCTTCGTGGCCGCTGGTCAGTTGAACGATATCGGTTCGGCGCTCAGGCCCACCAACAGACCCAAAGCTCAGGTCCGCCGGGAAACGAATTTCATGAAACGACATAGTACCCTCCGATCACCGATTGCGTGCGCCACGTCCCAGTGCCCGGCTCATCTGAGCGGCGATCTGCGACTGGCTGCGTTGAAACCCCTGCACATCAGGAGTCTGGATGTTCATCACGACATTGACCGCACCGCCACCGCCACCGCCGCGCACGCCAAGTTTGCCATCGGGGCCACGCGCCAATGGCATAATCGCCTCGGGACCCGCTTCGCCCATCAGCCCCATTCCGCCTCGCATCGGAAAGGTCACCGGCCCATTAACGACACCGCCATTTGCAAATGGCATGACACGCCCCTGCGAAAAGCTGCCGCCATCGGCAAAAGGCGAATAGGCACCAAACATCGCCGAGGCACCGCTCGCGATCATACCGCTGATATGGTTCGCAACGGGCTTGACCGCGGACTTCCAAGCCAGGTCAATCATCGAGTTGGCAACCGTCCGCAGCGCATCCGACAATTTGACACCGTCCAGAACGACACCATCAATGGCCTTCGTCACCCCTGAACTCAAAGACCGTTCAAGCCGATTGGCCCCCTGCCCGGCGGAGTCAAAACTTTGATGGACTTTGCGCATTTCCTGATCGAATTGCGCCGCCACATCAATTGCCCCGCCAAGCGAGCTTTCCAAGGCATCGACCTGCTCTTGCAGGTCATCTATCATCTCACTTTCAGCCATCTCGAAGCATCTCCTTGTTCACCGGCGACCCATCATCAGGAAACGCATCCATAAGCTCATCGAGCCGGGAACGTCCCATCGGTTTTCCGCCGTCACCTTCACCCAACATCAATTGCAACTCTGCCGGGGTCAGGTCCCAAAATTCCTGGGGGCGCAGGCCAAGCCCGCGCATCCCCGCTCGCATGAGCTCAGGCCAATCAAATCCCTTCATCCGCCTGCTCCGGCAACATGAAAGCACGGGCCAAAAGCTCGGCCGCTGCGCGTGTGGCCGCCATCGGACCACCAGCAATTTCGGCATTCAGCAAGTCTTTGGCCTGCCCCTGCCATCCGCCGCCGCGCAATCCGGCCACGATAAGCGCCAGCACGTCGCGCGTGCTGAAACCGCCTTTTTCGAACCGTTGCACCAGTTCCACCAGCGATCCGCTGTCCAGCCCGGCTTCCAGCTCGGCCAAAGCGCCAAGTGTCAGCCGCATGTTGTGACGCTCACCATCAATGGTCAGCGCCACATCCCCCCGCCACGGATTGCCCATTACAGTACCGGCACCGCGATAAAGTTGAGTTCGCCCGCCGAGGCCATAGACACCTCATAGGTTGCCTCGCCGTTGTGCGATCCCGAATATTCGATGCTGGTTACTTGGAACGCCCCTTCGACGGTGCCAAAGTCGGGAATGATCACCTGAAAATCCGGTGTTTCACCATCAAAAAAGATCTGACGCGCACGTTCGTCGGTCTGGGCGTCCTTAAAGACACCAGAGCCGGAAATATTGGCGGATTTCACGCCCGCCCCGGCCAGCAGCTCGCGCCAGCCCCCCTGGCTTTCCAACGTGGTCACGTCGACCTGTTCGGCATTAAAGCTGACGCGGGTTGCGCGCAGGCCTGCCATTGTTTCGAATTGACCGTCACCAGACAGGTCCACTTTGACCAAAAGGTCTTTGCCGTTCTGAGCACCCATAGCTACTACTCCGTTTTGAAAAGGGTCAATTGTCTTCCACGCGTGCGCGGAACGTGAGATCGATCCGACGAATACCGCCGGTTTCGCGGGTTGCTTTGGCCTTGCGGAACCACAGGCCAACTAAACGGCCACGGCTCAGGGCCAAGTCTGCTTCATGCAACGTGTCGCTGATCGCGCCCGCCGCCTGTTTCGCGGTCAAAAAGCCAGAGGTTTCGGTGACAACAGACACCACAAACTCGTGCCAGGCCCCGTCATCGGTTCCGTCTCCTGCTTCGGTTGCGGTTTCCGGCCCGATCGCCACATAGGTTTGGGGCAAGGGGCCGCTTGGCAACGCATCAAAGATGTTGTCGCCAACCAAAGAGTCCAACGTCACACTGGACTGAAGTTCAGCAAACACTGCGGTTTGCAGGGGGCCAGATAATGCATAACTCATACCGCCAACTCCTCTTCGCAATGACAATTCAAGTAGAAGCTCTTTGGCTCGCGTTCGGTCACGGCTTCGATCCGGAAAATTCGGCTCCCCATACGGAACCGTTGACCTGCGACCGGGCGTGAAGAATGCCCAACCGGGGCGCCACGCACGACAATCCGAAATCCAGCGACAGACACCGCGCCGGCTTCACCTTCGCCCAACCGTCCGCTCCGCGGCTGCACTTCGCCCCATAGCGTTCCGAGCGATTGCCATTCCTCCGTAAAGCCACCGGCACCATCGGCCGCACGGTCTAGGGCCTCGAGGGACAGTTTTCTGTTTAGGTTGGGCCGTTTCATGCGCCCGTCCCCAACCGCACATGGCGGTAACGCGCAATTAAGCTGGTAACACCAAAAGGCATACAGCCTTGGCTCAGTGCGGTTTCATCACGGTATTCGTAATAATGGGCCGCAAGCAACAAAACGGCTTGAGCAAGATCGCTCGGCACATCTTCAAAAGCCGGTCCAAACCCCGCATCAAACCTAATCTCGACGGCCCCTTCACTTGGTATCGAAGGAAGCGTTGCCGATGTTGATTTCAATTTGGGTTCAAATGAATCCTGTTGCAGACGATAAGCAGACGACTCCAAAGTGGATGTGGCCCCAAACCGATCCACATAGGTCACATCAGAAATCGACTGGATCGGAGCAACCGGCAACCCTTGCCCCTCGGCGTTGCGCCACTCTGCAAAGGTTACGACAAACCCGCGTGTGATCAAGGCTTTGCCTGTTCGGGCCTCAATTGCTGCCATTGCGGCACGTAGGAACGAACCCAACACCGCCTCTTGCAGATCTTCTTCGCCAAACCCGCTTCCCAGCCTCAAATGGCGCGCTAGCGCCGCGATTGGAAGGGCCGCTTCGGGCACCTGAGTTTCTTCCACCAACATCATTTTTCTACTCCGAATTCCCTTGGCCTTCCCCGGTCCCCGTACGGTGACGGGCGCGCGCCGCCCACGCTGCACGGGCGGAGGGGGACTGCTGGACACCATCGGCTGCGCGCGCCCTCAGAGAGGCGGGACCTGCCCCCGCCTCTCATCTCATTGCGGTTCGCTTAAGAAGCAGCGCAACGCAGCAGTTTGATCGCGGCAAAGTCGCTTACATCGCCGCCAACGCGCTTGGACGCATAGAACAGGACATGAGGCTTGGCGCTAAAGGGGTCGCGCAACACGCGCAGATCCGGACGTTCGGCGATGGTGTACCCGGCACCAAAGTCACCAAAGGCAATCGGAGTTTCCGATGGGCCAATGTCTGGCATATCTTCGGAAATCAGAACCGGGTAGCCTAGCAAACGGGCTGGCTCTGCCGCCGCCAAACCATCGGCCCAAAGGTGACGACCATCCTGATCCTTCAGCTTGCGCAAGGCTCCAGCGGTCTTGGAGTTCATGACAAAGGTCGCATTGGCACGATATTCGGCACCCAGCGCGTAAACCAAGTCAATCACCGTGTCGCCATCGCCCAGATCGGGGGTCAGATCGGTTTCAACATAGCCAAGGTTGCCCCAGCTCCAGCTGTCATTTTCAACAGCCGTGTGATCAAGGAAACCACGCGGTTTGTCGGCACCATCACCGCTGACAAAGGCAGAGGCCTCTGCACGGGCAAACTTGTCTGAGATACGACCAGCCAGCCAATCTTCGACGTCAAAAGCGCTGTCATCCAAAAGACGCTGCGAAATTTTCGGCATGGCGTTCAGCTCATAGAGCGGGATCGAAATACGCTCGATGCTCGGTGTACCCGTTTCGGCTGCGGCCGATACTTCGTCTGCCCAGCCGGCCCCCGTGTCATTCTGGTCGATCAGAACATCAAACGACGTTGCTTCAACGTTCACAACATTCGAAATCGCACGAATTGACGCAGTTGATGCAAGGGTCGATTTGATCGTCTCTGCGGTCACTGGATCAACAAGGTACCCACCATCGGAGTTGACCGCCGAGGACATCGCCTTGCCTTCAAGCTCCAGGCCGCGCAGGCCGTCGTCTTCACCCGAACGCAGATATGCGTCAAAGGCTTTCTGGTGTGGGGCGTCAACCTCTGCGTGGGTCGACAGTGCGGGGCGTGCCGCTACGGCAGATTTATGATCAAGCATGGTCAGTCGCTCTTCCTGTTTATGAAGCTTCTCTTGAAGGTCGGCCTGTAAGGCCTTGAAATCCCCAATCAGTCCCGCCATTGCGGCACTCACCCGGGCGACCGGAGGCATATCTTCCCCGGTCCGAGACTTGGTCTCGGCTGTACTCATGTGCGTGTTCCTCATGAGTGGCGTGGCTCAGTCGCCCGCCAGGTTACGGCGGGCGTCTTCAATGACATCCGCCAAGTCACCCCAATGATCGACATCCAGCTCTTCAGCCTTGGCCGCCACTCGGGCACTGGGTAGCATCGGGAAGGTCACAAGCGACACTTCCCAAAGCTCCAGTTCGTTCAAGAGCCGCTGGCCCTTGTCATTCTTTGCCGCTTTCACCGTACGGTAACCGATCGACAACCCGTCAATCGCACCCGCTTCGATCAACGCTGCGGCCTCGCGGCCCTTTTCAACGCTGTCCAGCAACCGGCCTTTGACATAAAGGCCGCGTTCGTCTTCGCGCACCTCGTCCCAAATCCCGATGGGCTGGGCCGGGTCATGCTGCCACAGCATTTTGACCGCACGATTGTCCGCTTCGAGCTTTTTGAGTGAGCGGGCGTAGGCCCCTTTGCTCACCACATCACCGCCTTGATCACAGGCCCCAAAGAGCGAGGCATAGCCCTCGATCTTTGTACCTTCGACCACAGTGATCTCCGCGTCAAAGCGGCAGAACTTGTGTTCCAGATCCATGTTCCGTCCTTTCAATGGCGCGCTTATTGCGCGGTATGCATCAAGCCTTGGAAAGCCTCGGCAAGGATCACCCCAGCCACCCCGTAAACCGTGAGCCACAGGCGTTTTTCCAATCGTTCCATCAGCACTTCGATGCGCGAAAACTTGTCATTCAGCGCGTCGATATGCAGTTTGCTAACCCTTTCATGGGCTTCCAGCCGCAAGGCCGGTGCGCAGGCAAAGGGTTCCTTTGCACGCATGTCACTCACCGTTTTCCCCTTCCGGCAGTGCTGGCAGTCCCAGCATCTGGCGTTTTTCAGCGGCGGTTAGGAAGTCAGCGACCGCAACACGGTTCCATTGCGCGTCACGCTCGGTGGCCAAGGCCGGGACCTGATCTAGGTCCGGTTTGAGTTCAACCTCTTCGCCAATATGGCTCGACAACCAACGCCCAACCGAGGCCGAGACTTTGCTCGCCAATGGCAAAACGGTCTGGCGATAGAACGCCCGGTGTGCTTCGGCATAGTTGGCAAAAGTCGCCTCGCCGGGAATGCCAAGCAACATGGGCGGCACCCCAAAGGCGGTGGCAATCTCACGCGCGGCGGCTTCTTTGGTCTTTTGGAATTCCATATCCGATGGCGAGAACCCCATCGGCTTCCAATCCAAACCACCTTCCAACAACATCGGACGACCGGCATTGCGCGCGCCTTGGTGCATGCTCTCCATCTCATGGGTCAGGCGTTCAAACTGCTCTGGTGTCAGATGCCCCTGGCCCTCGGCCCCTTTCCAAACAATCGCCCCGCTTGGCCGGGCGGCATTATCAAGCAACCCTTTGGTCCAGCGGCTAGCGCTGTTGTGGACATCCACGGCCTGCGCGGCGGCTTGCAGCGCCGAAAGCCCATAATGATCATCCTGAGGGTGGAAGTTCTTGACATGACAGATCGGCGAAATCGGCCCGGTCACATTGAAACGATGCTTGCGGCCACCTACACTATATTCATAGGCAACGGGCCAGCCATCGGCACCGGGCACAACGCGCATCCGATCCGAACGCAGCACATGCAGCTCAAACGGAACGCCCTGTTCACCGGACACGGCTTCAATATAGCCGTCACCCGACAAAAGCATTTGACCATAAAGCGCCTCAAAGAAATCCGCGCGCCCCTGTGCCGGGTTTGGACCGGCAATAAGCTTGAGAACCGGATGTTCAGCATAGCGCATATCGGCATCCTGAAGCACAAGCGGCAACGCTGCGGCTGCCTCGGCGATTAGCTTCACAGCGCGAAACCCAACCGGATTGCCAGCAAAGGCCTGCTTGGTTAGCGAAACCGTATCACGCGGTGACCAGGCCACACGCCCGCCCGCCATCTGCGCCACGATCCGCCCTGTGGCCGATGCCTTTGCCTCTGGTGCCGGTGTGCTGGCCATTTCGGGCTGCTGTGCGCGCCGCAGAAAATCGAATACCATTCGTCTCGCTCCTCTTCCTTGGCAGATATGTCACCGGGCAAGCCGAGCCTGTTCGCAAAAACCATTGGCCTTCGCGGTGCTCGTTCTGTGTCCGGGGTCACATCCTTTGGATCAGTGTTTCGAAGGCCGCCCTTCGTCTTGAAACCTAACTTAGGGTTTGCGGGTTAAGAGGCCTTGAGACCACCGCACGCAGGTGGCGCAACACTATAAGTCACTGAAAATAAAGATTATGTCGAAATGAAATTCTAGCGACCTTGGCGCGCCCGATGGCATCCGCTAATCATCTCGTATGAAACACAACCGTCTTCATAGTGTGGCCCATAATTTCGCCGACTCGCTGGCCGGTGGTCTAAGCTTCGTTGTGCCCGGTCATGTTCTGCACACGCATGTCTTTGCCGAAGCCGCCGCCAATAAAAATCGAAGTCTCACCATTGATTTTCTGACCGGGCAAACAACCGGCACCTATCCCGAGGGTGACGTCGAAGAGACGGCCTTGCTTCTCAAAACCGCATTTCCGGGGTTTTGTGACAAACATGGCGTCGACGTCCAAGATTTTGAAACCTGCACCGGTCAATTTTCGTCCGGATCGCCCGGAAACCGCTATGTCATCACGGTCAAAGACAAAAACGGGCGCTCTAGTGCGCGCGAATATTTGGCCCCCAACGGAAAGCGCGCCAAACCGAAATAGCGCGCCATAGCAAAAGGCACCGCAAAACTGCGATGCCTTCTTAAAACTCAATCTAGCGCAAAACCCGAACTTTCGGGGTTTGCCATCCGGCGGGCTGCATCATCAACTCTGCCAAAGCCCAAACACAGGCATCCACCCGGTCCGGGCTCCCGGCCCCTTCAAACCCCGCATGGGTCATCAGGCACATCTGGCTCTCCAACTCCTCAAGGCCGCGACAATGTTTGATCCGGCCCTGTTCATAAAGCGCCGCTATCGGTTCCGCCCTCGCGGATTTGCCCCGCGTCGCGTGCACCGCCTTGACCGCAACCATCGGATCAACCTGCCGCAATAATTCCGACACCATCGCCCCGCCTTGGTTGACCTCGGCCACAACCCGGTCCGCTTCCCACCGTTTGGCCGCCTCAACCGCCGCCTCGGCCCAGCCCAAAGGCGAAAGGCCCTGAACCGTCGCGTCCTCTAGAACATAGGCGCGCCAATCCTTTGGCGGTCCATCTTTGACCACCCCGGCCACAACAATCCCGCATTCATCGCTGGTTTTGCCTTCGCCTGCGGGCGGATCGACCGCCACAACAATCCGATCAAACTCCGGCAATTTCCCGGCCCGCGCGCCGTCAAACATCTCACGCGTCCAAAGCGCCCCTTCGATCTCATCAAGCAAGACCCCATCCAATTCCTGCAGCCCAAGCTTTGAGCCCGCATAACGCGCCCGCACTTCCTCAAGGAACGACTTCGCCAGATTGGCGGCATTCGCTTCGGTCGCGGCGCGGGTTACCACCGTCGACGGCAACTCCAACAGCTCCTTCAACACCTCAACATTGCGCGGCGTTGTCGTCACGCAAACCTGCGGGTGATCGCCCAAACGCAACCCAAATTGCAGCATATCCCAGGTTTCGCGCGCCTTTTTCCACTTGGCCAACTCATCGACCCAAGCGCCATCAAATTGCGGCCCGCGTAGCCCTTCGGCGTCATGGGCTGAAAAGGCCATCGCTTCGGCACCATTGGGCCAAACCAAACAGCGCCGCGATGCCACCCATTTGGGTTTTCGATCCGGAGGGCTACACGCCATGATGCCGCTGTCGCCGTAAATCATCACTTCACGCACCTGATCAAAGGTTTCCCCGATCAAGGCCAATCGTCGGCACTTGCCTTTGCTCAATGGTCTCGCCCCCTCCACCATCGATCGCACCCATTCTGATCCGGCGCGCGTCTTGCCTGCACCGCGGCCCCCCAGAATGACCCAAGCCCGCCAATCCCCTTTTGGCGCGAGCTGATGCTCATGCGCCCAAAATTCAAACATATAGGGGAGCGCAATGCGCCCCCCTTCTGACAATCCGTTCAGAAACTCATCCTGCACCGTCGCAGGGGCGGAGGCGAGCCAGACGGCACCCGATCTCATGTCGGGCCGCTTCAAGGTCGAGCCCGTAATCTCCGGTGATCTCGCTTTCTTTTCGTCGGATGGCATCAATCTCACACTCCGTTTCTCTGGCTGCCTTGAGCCAATACTTCACGTCACCCAGCAACTTACCGGATTCGCCTTTCCTCTCGGGGTCTCCATTCCTGATACGCGTCCTCAGCTCACGAATTTCCGTGGTGAGGTCGTCCAGCTCCTGCGCGATTTCTTCGCGTTGGTCTTCCAGTCGCTGAACATCGTCTTTCGCCCGGATCAAAACCGGGTCTTTTTCTGCTCTTTCCATGCTCGACACCTTTTTTGCCTGTAAGGTTGCCCCCTCCAGGGTGCATGGGCATGAGACATTTCCGGCGAGGTGTTGATCACCTTTTGCTCCGCTCTCATACCGCGTCCAGCATGTTTGGGAATTTACGTTGCGGGGGCCGTCGGGTCAATCGGGGGTGCGAACGCAAGCCTTTGATACGGTTTATAAAAATTAAGAAAGCGTTACCGGATGTGCGGTTGTGCTTGCCAGCCCGTCAATTGCTCTGGCATCAGGGGCGTACTACAAAAGGAACCCTACATGGCAAAACTGTCTTCACGCATCACGTCCATCACCTCCGGCGGCTCCGACGGCTGGGAAGTCTTCTATCGCGCCCGCAAAATGATTGCCGACGGCGAACAGGTGACGGAACTCACGATTGGTGAACATGATGTGCGAACCGACGCCAGTATTCTTGACGCCATGCACCATTCGGCGTTGGGCGGGCACACCGGCTATGCTCTGGTTCCCGGCGTTCACGCGCTTCGTGACGCGGTTGCAAAACGCATTCAAACCCGCACCGGTGCCCCGACAACCGCCGAAAATGTCCTGATCACGCCCGGTGGCCAATCCGCGTTGTTTGCCGCTCATATGGCCGTGTGTAGCCCGGGCGATACCGCGCTTTACGTTGATCCCTATTATGCCACCTATCCGGGTACCATCCGCTCCGCTTCGGCCAATCCGGTGGCGATTCCAACCCGGGCGCGCGACGCGTTCCTGCCGTCACCGGACGAAATAACCAAAGCCGCGCAAACCCATAACGCCCGGTCCTTGTTGATCAATTCCCCCAACAACCCCACCGGCTCCGTTTATCCCCGTGAAAACCTCGAGGCCATCGCGCAGACCTGCATCGACACTGACATGTGGCTGATCTCGGACGAGGTGTACGACACACAAATCTGGGAAGGCGAACACATCAGCCCCCGTGCCCTCCCCGGCATGATCGACCGTACCTTGGTTGTCGGATCCCTGTCCAAAAGCCACGCGATGACCGGCTCGCGCATTGGGTGGATCGTCGGGCCCGTTGCTGCCATCAACTGCCTGATTGATCTCGCAACCTCAACCACTTACGGCGTGCCCGGCTATATCCAAGACGCCTCGCTCTTTGCGCTTGAACAAGGCGATGCGCTCGAAGAACAGATCGCCGCCCCCTTCCGTCGCCGTCGCGCCCTCATCCTTGATGTCTTGGCCGAGCAAAACACCGTGACCGCAATCCCCTCAAACGGGGCGATGTACACAATGCTCGACATTCGCGCTACGGGCCTTTCTGGTTTCGACTTTGCCCAAGCCCTTCTGAGTGAACATAAAATCGCCGTTATGCCCGGTGAGAGTTTTGGCACCTCTGCCGCGGGTCACATCCGCGTCGCCCTCACGGTTAATGATGCCAAACTGTCAGATTCTGTCAGGACAATATGCAAGTTTGCGCAAGACCTCTCAAAGGAGACCTAAGTGACGCATGATCCCGGCCCCGCCTTTCGCGCCCTGCATGTTCCGGGTGATCCGTTCATTCTGGCCAATGCCTGGGACATCGGATCGGCCAAAATGCTGGCCGCTCTGGGCGCCCCGGCGATCGCAACCTCCTCGGCGGCCCATGCCTTTACTTTGGGTCGCCCTGACATGGGCCACGTCACCCGAGACCAAGCGCTAAGCCATGCCTCAGACCTCGTTTCAGCGCTGTCTGTTCCGGTGTCCGGTGATTTCGAAAACGGCTTTGGCGAGGCTCCTGAAACCTGTGCAGAAACCGTTCGCCTCGCCTGTGAGGTCGGTCTCGCCGGTATCTCAATAGAAGATACTGCACTTCCCGCTGACGCCCCCTACCCCGCTGATATTGCTGTTGAACGCATTCGCGCCGCCGCATCGGCTTGTCGTTCCCTTCCGCGTGATTTCGTTCTCGTGGCGCGGGCGGATGGCGTTATGAACGGTCAATATGACCTCGCCGAAGCCATCCGTCGTATTCAAGCCTATGAAGCCGCCGGGGCCGATTGTGTCTACATCCCCATGCCGCCGAACTTCAACGATCTCGCCAGAATCTGCGCGGCGACGGCCCTTCCGGTCAACGCCTTAGCCGCAGGACCATTTGCAAACCACGACCGCACGGCTTTCGCCAAGGCCGGAGTGGCGCGTATCTCCATCGGCTCCGCTTTGGCTCGGGTCACGCACCGCGTAATCTTTGATGCTGCCTCGCAAATGTTTGGCGACGGTTCCTTTGACGCGCTGACACATACGATCTCTGGGGCCCAAATAGATCAACTTCTAAACAAATGACCGGCACACCCATCACCTCAATCCGCAATCTCGGCCCCTCGGTCGAACAAGCCTTGCACCGCGCCGGGGTTGCTGACGCAGAAACCCTGCGTGACCTCGGTGCTCATGAGGCCTACAAACGGATGCTAAGCTCCGGAACACACCCACATTTTATTGGGTACTACGTTTTGCATATGGCGCTTCAGGGGCGTCCGTGGAACGACTGCAAAGGCAAGGAAAAAGACACCCTCCGCCAGCAATTTGACAGTTTGAAATCCACCACATCCGTCGACCCGCTTTCGCGCATTGAGAAAGAACTCGTTGCAATTGGAGTTATTCCAAAAGGGTTCAAGGGGCCTTTTTAACCCGACGTTAGGAGGACGTCTGAAAAGTCATACTGGTATTTTCCGAGGGCCCGCGATGACTTTACGAATGAATATGTTTGCGATTTTGCTACCTTTGATCGCGCTGATAGCGTTTTTTTCCTATGATGAATTATCCATTCTTGCCGACCAAAAGGCGGAGTTGGAAACAAGTTTGATAGGCATCGAACACTCGGATATTCTCAACGATGCGATACATGAATTGCAACGCGAACGCGGGTTTTCTGCGGGGTATGCGGCGTCAAAGGGGCGGATTTTCGACACAGCCCTCAAAGAACAGCACAAGCAAACTGACATAGCTCTGGCCAACCTGATGGAGGCGTATTTCGCCAAAATACAAACACTTCCGGCCACAGCGCAACAATTCGAACAAGACATCAAAAATCTGGCCAACATTCGCAAGACGATCGCCAGCTTGGATCTCCCCTCAGCCGACTTAAAGCGATGGTACACGGGCCGAATCAAGGATTTGTTGGACGCTACCGCCGCGTCTAATGTGGCTGGCAACAATGCAAGACTGTCCATTATGAGGGAAGCACGCCTTCATGTGAACTTGGCCAAGGAAATGGCCGGACTTGAACGCGCCACAGGTGCCATTATTATTGGCAAGAACGCCACCGATAAGGCATTGCATCAACAGCTTCTGAACCTGATCAATAGTCAGCAAGCCATGTTAGTGTCTTCCGGGCAAATCCTGCGACGTGATGATCTTCTACAAACCTTGTTGGCCACGCCAGAGGCAACTGACATCCAAGCCATGCGTGAAGCGTTGATCTCAACAGGATATGGAGAATCCGAGCCGGATTTTTCGGGTCCTGAATGGTTTGAAACCTCTTCGAATTGGATCCGGGTTCTGCGTGAAAGTGAACTCGCTTTGGCCAATGACATCCACATTCTATCAGAACAGCAATTGTCAGAAACCCAATTTGCGTTCAATCGGTTGGCCATGGTCGTGGCCAGTGTTGTGCTGGCAACTGTGATTTTCTCAATCGTTGTGTTTGAGCGGATGATCTCAAAAATTCGCAAGCTGATCGGCATTATGGCCCGTTTCAAAACTGGTGATTTCGATGTGCGTGTCCCCTTCATCGAAGGGCGATCCGAAATCAACATCATGGCGGAATCAATTTACCGGTTCAAACAAGAAACCCTTGCGATGCAGGCAGAAAACAAGCGCATCAAAGAGGCAGATGAGGCCGAATGGCAATCCAAAGCCAAAGGGGCCGTGGATATGGTAAGCGAAGGCCTACAAGCATTGGCTGAGGCCGATCTCTCCCTTCAATTCGATGATCCGCTATCGCAAGAATACGAACCGTTACGTCAGAATTTCAACACCGCAACAGGCCGCCTTCGTTCTGTTTTGCTCGAATTGAAAACAGCTGTTCAGGATATGTCAAACCGGGCTGAACACATGGCGTCCTCTTCAGACGATCTTGCAACGCGCACCAACACGCAAAGCCAGACGATTGGTCAGACCGCCAACAGCGTTGACCAAGTTGCAAAAACGGTTCAGGCTGATTTGGGCCAACTTGCCTCCGCCAATGACTCCGCTCGCGAAGCTCGCGAAAAGGCGCATCATTCAGGTGACATTGTTCGTCAGGCCGTCGACGCCATGGACCGAATTGCCAAAAGCTCCGAACAAATCGCTCAAATCATTTCGATGATCGAAGAAATTTCGTTTCAGACGAACCTACTGGCGCTCAACGCGCGTGTCGAAGCGGCCCGCGCTGGCGAAAGTGGGCGTGGATTTGCGGTCGTTGCAGAAGAAGTACGCGACCTAGCGCGTCGGTCTACCCAAGCGGCAAACAACATCAAATCGCTGATCTCAGAAAGTGGACGAGAAGTCGATGAAGGTGTTCAACTCGTCCATACCGCGGGTCAAACGCTGCAAGACATTATCGAAAGCGTTGTACATGTGAATGGCACGTTGCACAAAGTCACCGACTCTGCAGAACGACAAGCCAGCGATCTTCAGGCGGTCAACCAAGCCATGCATGTCTTGCGCGATTTAACCAACGCGAACACCTCGATGGCCGGCGAAACAAAATCCGTCTCAGGCGACATGGCAAACACGGCGCAACGACTTGCCGAAATACTGTCAGACTTCAACTTTGGAGAAACGAGCCAGACCAATCGGTCAGCAGCAGCATAGAAAAAGGGGCCCGATGGGCCCCTTTAAAAATTGGTTTGAACGGTTCGGCTTAGCCAACCAGTTCAAGACCCGAGAAGAAATACGCGATTTCGACAGCCGCGGTTTCAGGTGCATCAGAACCGTGAACCGAGTTTTCGCCAACTGATTCAGCAAATTCGGCGCGGATGGTGCCGGGGGCTGCGTCTGCTGGGTTGGTTGCGCCCATAACTTCGCGGTTTTTCGCGATGGCACCTTCACCTTCCAGAACTTGGGCTACGATTGGCGCGGACGCCATGAATTCGCACAGTTCGTCATAGAAAGGACGCTCGGCGTGTACCGCGTAGAAAACGCCAGCTTGGGCTTTGGTCAGGTGGATACGCTTTTGTGCAACAATGCGCAGGCCAGCTTCTTCAAACTTGGCGTTGATTGCACCGGTTAGGTTGCGGCGGGTTGCATCGGGCTTGATGATCGAGAAAGTGCGCTCAAGTGTCATGGGCTTGCTCCGTCAAAAATGTGCGGGCATGCGGCCCGGCGTTTCTATTGCGCGCGCCCTAGCACGGGACTGTTCGTTTGGGAAGCCGTTTCCGACATCAAGCTTTGCACGTTCTGCTCGCTGCTGGTTGGTGCGCCCAAACCAAGGCCCAGGTTTTGAATTCAGAAGGTTTGACAAGGTGACCTTCCTTTGACCAACTAAACAGATGACACCGCATAATTAGAGAGGTTTCGATGACTCATTTTTTTGCAATAACAAGCCTCGTGACACTGTTCCTCGTGTCAACGATTGCGCCGGCAACGGCTCAGGACACCAAAGAAGTATCCGGTTATCCAGTGTTCTCTGACTACCAAGAGTTTCGGGACACGCTGGACCCTTTGATCAAAAGCCGCCAAGTATCACAGTTTATAGAACTCTTTGGAGGCCGCCATAACTACAACCAAGCTCAGTCGGACGCTATGCAAGCCAAAATCAGAAGCGTTCGCCCTGTTGATTTCATCAATGTTGAGGTGATCAAGTCAGACATTGTATCAGACAATTGGCATCAAGAGCTCTTGGCCTATTGGACCGGTGCAGACTATCTATTCGTGTACATTTTGTACCAACAAAGAGATGAGGGCCTGTTTCCAATCAGTCTGAATTTTAACACTGATGTCAAAGAGCTTCTGCACTTGGTGATGTAACTTTAAGCGGCAATCGCAATAAACCTGCCTGATCCCCCTTTGGGTGGTGGTCAGGCCTTAAATTGCCTGTTAAAGCCCGCCCATGTTACGCATCCAAGATATCGGTTATTCCGTCGAAGGTCGCCCCTTGTTTGAAGGGGCCAGTGCCGCCATACCTGCGGGTCACAAAGTTGGCCTTGTGGGGCCCAATGGCGCGGGCAAAACCACGTTGTTCCGCCTGATCAAAGAAGAGCTGACCCTCGACACCGGCTCGATCTCGCTCCCGCCGCGGGCGCGCATTGGCGGCATCGCCCAAGAGGTCCCCTCCTCTGACACGTCCTTAATCGACACGGTGCTTGAGGCCGATACCGAACGCGCCGAGCTTATGGCCGAAGCGGAAACCGCCACCGATAGCAACCGCATTGCCGAGGTTCAAACACGTCTGGCCGACATTGATGCTTGGAGCGCCGAAAGCCGTGCGTCTTCTATCCTCAAAGGTCTCGGTTTTGACGCAGAGGCGCAAAAACGCCCCTGTTCCGATTTCTCGGGTGGCTGGCGGATGCGTGTTGCCTTGGCCGGGGTCCTTTTTGCTCAACCTGATCTGTTGCTGCTCGACGAACCGACCAACTATCTTGACCTCGAAGGTGCGCTTTGGCTTGAATCCTATCTCGCCAAATACCCCCATACTGTCATCGTGATTAGCCACGACCGTGGCCTTTTGAACCGCGCGGTTGGCTCGATCCTGCATCTCGAAGACAAGCAGCTGACTTATTACGGTACGCCTTATGACGGATTTGTCAAAATGCGCGCCGAAAAACGTGCGCAGGCGAGCGCACAGGCCAGAAAACAAGAGGCCCGCCGCGCCCATCTACAAGGCTTTGTCGACCGGTTCCGAGCCAAGGCCAGCAAAGCCAAACAGGCGCAATCGCGTCTGAAAATGATCGAGAAGATGGACATGATCACCGCGCCCGAAGATGCGGCCAAGCGCGTGTTCAACTTTCCACAACCCGATGAGTTGTCACCGCCGATTATCAATATCGAAAACGGCGCGACCGGCTACGGCGATGTCACCATCTTGAAAAAGCTCGACCTGCGCATTGATCAGGACGATCGCATCGCGCTTTTGGGGCGCAACGGTCAGGGCAAATCGACTCTTTCCAAGCTCCTTTCGGACAGATTGCCCCTGCAAGCTGGACGCATGAACAAGAGTTCCAAGCTGCGCATCGGCTATTTTGCCCAGCATCAGGTCGACGAATTACATCTCGACGAAACCCCGATCCAACACCTTCAGCGCGAGCGCCCAACCACCTTACCGCCAAAACTGCGCGCCCTGCTTGCCGGGTTTGGCCTGATGGCGGATCAGGCGGATACCGAGGTTGCCCGCCTGTCCGGTGGACAAAAGGCGCGCCTGTCACTTTTGCTCGCGACATTGGACGCGCCGCATCTGCTTATCCTCGACGAACCCACCAACCACCTCGACATCGAAAGCCGCGAGGCTTTGGTTGAGGCGCTCACCGCCTATTCCGGCGCGGTGATTTTGGTAAGCCACGACATGCATTTGCTTAGCATGGTTGCGGATCGCCTTTGGTTGGTCGGTGATGGCACCGTCAAACCCTATGACGACGATCTCGACGCTTATCGCGCGATGTTGCTCACTCCGGACAAGCCCAACAAACCGGCCAAACCCGCAGCCCCCAAACCCAAACGGGCGACGCGGGATGAACTCCTCGCGCTTCGCTCTGAGGTTAGGAAATGCGAAGAACGCATTGGAAAACTTGAGGAAATGGCGGACAAGCTATCGACCAAGCTGGCAGATCCTGAACTGTACGAAAGCAATCGCGCCGGCGACCTTGCGGTTTGGAACAAGAAATACGCCGAAGTCAGAGGTGGCATTGCCAAAGCCGAAAGCCTTTGGGAAGCAGCCGTCGACAAGTTGGAAAAAGCCGAAGCAGGATAACCCTTGTCCCAGCCGTGTTTAGCGCATAGGCAAACCACATGGACACGGCTTTTCTCATCACGGCTTTTGCCACACTTTTTGTTGTTATGGACCCAGTCGGGCTCACAACGGTGTTCATTGCCCTGACCCAAGGGACAAGCCCGGCACATCGCCGCGCGGTCGCATTTCGCGCGTGTATCATCGCCGGCGCAATCCTGACCTTGTTCACGTTTTTCGGTGAATCCGTCCTTGGCTTTATTGGAATTTCCATGCCGGCCTTTCGCATTTCCGGCGGTATTTTGCTGTTTCTGACCGCTTTGGACATGCTTTTTGAGCGCCGCACCAAACGGCGCGAAGACCGGGCCGAGGAAGAAGACTTTCCCGACCCGTCTGTTTTCCCGATGGCTATTCCGATGCTGGCCGGCCCCGGTTCGATTGCCACGGTGATTTTGCTGTCGGATCAAGCGGATGGCTTGGCCGAATTCTTCGGCGTTTTGGGCATCATGCTTTTGGTTCTAACCATGGGCCTGGCCTTTTTCCTCCAGGCCGGTCGTGTCGAAAAAGTGCTGGGACGCACCGGCATTATCGTCACCACGCGGCTTTTGGGCATGCTTTTGGCGGCCTTGTCCGTACAATTGGTTCTGGACGGGTTGCGCGATTTTGGCATTACCGCCGGATAGTCTTGCATCCCCCTGCAATCACTCCCAAATTACACATGGGTATCGTTTGCGCGCGGCGAGGAGTGTTTCATGGAAGATTTTGAAATCGCCAACTTGATTTATCTCGGGGCATTGGCCGCGGTTTTGGGAAGTTGGTACATTGTTCAAAACAAGGGCGGGCTTAGCAAGATGGCCCGCGATGCCGCCGCTTGGGTGTTCATTTTTGTTGGCGCGCTGGCTGTGATTGGCCTGTGGGATGACATCCGCCAAAACATAATGCCACGCCAAACCGTTATTGATGACGCTGGCCGGGTCGAACTCCCCAAGGGGCGCGATGGTCACTACCGTGTGACCCTAACCGTGAACGGGAAATCGGTTCCCTTTGTGGTCGATACCGGCGCAACTTCGGTTGTTTTGACCCATGCCGCCGCAGAACGCATTGGCCTTGACCCCGACAATCTGGTGTTTTTCACCCAAGCCATGACCGCCAACGGCCCCGTCGATACTGCCCCGGTTACTTTGGATAACGTCACGCTTGGCCCGTTTGAAGATAGCCGTGTGTCGGCCTATGTGAATGGCGGAGACATGGATACGTCGCTTTTGGGAATGACCTATCTGAACCGCTTTGACAGCATTCAGATCAAAGGCAACTTGATGATTTCAGAACGTTAATTTAGGCCGTTAGCTTTCGGCTTTCTTTTCCCAACGCCCGGATTCCTCGGACCAATACTGTGCCGAACATCCCGCGCCCGTTAGCTCTTTCCACTGAACGCGGGCGTTTTGAACCGCCTCTTGGTCATAGCCGTCGAACAGGATGCACACCCGATCCAGTGCCTTGACCTCGTCGGCGGTAATCCCGGCCCCGTCCACCGTCATCACACAATTGGCGGCATTAGGCGCTTCGGGGCCGCAAGTAAGAAGCACTGGTTGGAGCGCATCATGCGGCCCACCGATCTGGCCATGGGGCAGAAAATCATCCTCCCGCCCCAGCCAAAGCCGTTGATCCAACCACTCCATCCGGCCGGGATCGGTACCGCGCACTGCCACCTTCCAACCCGCGCCCAAAGCCTTGCCCAACAACATGGGCAAAGTGTCTTCGAGCGATCGCTGGGTCAGATGGTAAAAGAACGCGGCCCCCATGGGTTACTCGGCCTCAAACGTGTCGCGCACCAAACGATCTAGCGCCATAACGCCCCAACCTGTTGCCCCTTTGGGCGCAAGTGCGGTTTCTTTTGTGTCTTGGGCAACACCCGCGATATCGAGGTGAATCCACGGCAAACCGTCTTTGACAAAACGCTGTAGGAATTGTGCTGCGGTGATGGACCCGGCCGCGCGGCCTCCGATATTCTTAATGTCGGCTTTGCCACCATCCAAAAGCTTGTCGTAAACCGGAGCCAGCGGCATGTGCCACGCGCCCTCGCCTTCGGCCTTTGCCGCCTTGAGGAAGTCATTGGCAAAGCTGTCATCGTTTGAGAAAACCCCGGCTTTGTCATGACCAAGCGCAATGATAATCGCCCCGGTCAATGTCGCCAGATCAATCATTGCGCGCGGCTCTTCGCTGATCTGCGCATGCCACATCACATCGGCCAAGACCAAACGCCCTTCGGCATCGGTGTTAAGCACCTCAATCGTATCGCCTTTCATGGACGTTACGATATCGCCGGGGCGCTGCGCCGTGCTCGACGGCATGTTTTCAACCAAGCCAACAAGGCCGACCACATTGGCTTTGGCCTTGCGCATCGCAAGGGTTTTCATCACCCCCGACACAACACCAGCGCCCCCCATATCCATGGTCATATCTTCCATGCCGGGGGCCGGTTTCAGGCTGATACCACCGGTGTCAAACACCACGCCCTTGCCGATCAAGGCCAGTGGCGCGCCTTTGCCACCGCTCCAGCGCATGACAACAACCTTGGACGGCATGGCCGAGCCTTGCCCAACACCCAACAACGCGCCCATGCCCAATTCGGCAAGCTTGTCCTCTTCGAGAACCTCAACCTCAACACCCAAATCCTTGAGCGCGACAAGGCGGTCGGCGAATTCGGTCGTTGTCAAAACATTGGCGGGCTCGGAGACCAGATCACGGGTAAAGGTCACCCCTTCGGCAACGGCGCGGGTTGCAATTGCGGCCTCCTCGGCAACCTCTGGGTCTTTGCACATCACCACGGCCGCGCCGAGATCTTTGGCCTCGGCGGTTTTGCGCGCATCAAAAGCATATCCTCGCAACGCCAAACCCATGGCAAATTCCGCGGGATGTTTAACGTTTTCACCCAAAACGGTCAGCGCGGCCTTGCCCGCAACCTTGGCCAATTTGGCCCCCGCTTTGCGGGCCTCAACAGCCGAGGGACGACGTTCGAGACAGATGATATCAACTGCTTCGGCCTTCATCCCCGCCGGATAGGCCAAGGAAACAACGTCTCCGGCCTTTTTATCGGCCCATTTTTCATCCTCAACCACGCGGGCAATCGACCCTTTGGTCAGGCGATTGAGCCGACGCGCTCCGGGGCTCATGGTGCCTTCGGACGGGATCAAAACCGCCACACGGCCCGTGGCCTCGGCCAATGCATCCAGATCAACAGGGGCAAATGAGAATGCGCGCAACTCGGTCATCTTGTTTTCCTTTGGCTAAACCTTGCCCAAGACCTAGCCTTGCGCGCACCGATTGACCAGAGCCACCTTTTCCCCGAGGCAAAGGTGACGTATTGTGCAAATTGAAGGCACATCCGGGGGGACACTTCGTTTGCAGAGATTCGACAGATATGTGCTGTCGCAACTTATGGTGTTGTTTGGTTTTTTTGCCCTAGTGCTGGTATCAGTTTACTGGGTCAACAAGGCCGTTGTGCTGTTTGATCAACTCATCGCCGATGGCCACACCGCCGGCATTTTTCTCGAATTTACCGCGCTTAGTCTCCCGGCGGTCATTTCGCTGGTTTTGCCAATGTCCGCCTTTGCAGCCACCGTTTATGTCACCAACCGCATGTCCGGCGACAGTGAATTGACCGTGGTGCAATCCACCGGCTATTCGCCGTGGCGCTTGGTACGGCCAGTGTTGTTTTTCGGGATAATCGTTGCGGTGATGATGGCGATTTTGACCAACTATCTCGTGCCGAAATCGGTCGAACAGTTGCGGCTGCGCCAGCAGGAAATCTCAAGCTCCGTCGCCGCACGTCTTTTGCGCGAAGGTAGCTTCCTACATCCCTCCAAGGGCGTAACCTTTTATATTCGTGACATTTCTCCGAACGGTGAATTGCGCGATGTTTTCCTGTCGGACCGCCGACAAGAGGGGCGAGAAGTGACCTATACCGCCGAGCGCGCCTACCTATTGCGCGACGACAGCGGGCCAAAATTGGTGATGCTGTCGGGCATGGCCCAGACCCTCGATCACGAAGGGAAACGCCTTTCGACCACCAATTTCAATGACCTGACATATGACATTTCAGGTCTCATCACATCGCCCAAACCCAAACGCCGCCGGTTGAACTTTGTCACAACCCGCGAATTGCTTTTCGACACGGAGGCCATCGCAACCGAGACCAAGAAACCCGTTGCCGAGGTTTTGGAAGAGGCCCATTCAAGATTTCAACAACCTCTGCTGGCTTTGGTGGCGTCCTTGATTGGGTTTTCAACCCTGATCGTCGGCGGATTCTCGCGGTTTGGGGTGACCAAACAGATCATCGGGGCCATTTTCTTGCTTGTGGTGGTCAAGCTTGTCGAAAGCACTATTACCGAACCGGCCCGCAATGACCCCCATCTTTGGCCGATTGTCTATTTACCAAGCGTCATCGGCTTGCTCATTGTTCTATTCATGCTGTGGCGCGCTGCCCGCCCCTATCGCCCACGCAAATCACAAACCGCGGAGGTGCCCGCATGACCTTGCACCTCTACTATGCGCGACGGTTTTTGGTGATCTTCCTGTCGGTTTTATCCGTATTGGCGCTGTTTCAGGCGCTCTTGGATTTGATCGAAGAATTGCGATTTCTGGACGAGGGCGCGACCTTTGCCCAAGTGGTGCAATTGGTCGGTTTGAAACTTCCTGATGGCCTTTATCAAATCATGCCGCTTGTGGTGATCCTATCAACCATCGCGATGTTTATCAGCATGTCTCGGTCATCGGAATTGGTTGTGACGCGCGCCGTTGGGCGCTCTGGACTGTCGGTCCTGGCATCGCCTTTGGTTGTCGCTTTTATTGTAGGTGGATTGGTCGTTGCTATGATGAACCCAATCGTGGCGGCGACGTCAAAACGCTATATCGAGCTAAGCGAAAGCTTTGAAAATGGCGGCCGGTCTGCGGTTTCTATTGGCCCCGAAGGTCTTTGGTTGCGTCAGGGTGGCCCTCAGGGCCAAGCCGTGATCCGTGCCTCGCGTGCCAATCCAGAGGCCACCGTGCTTTATGATGTGTCAATCGTAAGCTATGCGCCCGATGGCGGCCCGGCTCAGCGCATTACCGCGCGCCGCGCCACATTAACCCAAGGCGCTTGGGTGCTGACATCGGTCAAAGCCTGGCCCTTGACCGCCGGGTTAAACCCCGAAGCCGGGGCCAAAGAGCATGACACGCTCAGCCTGACATCCACCCTAACCCCAGACAGCATTCGCGACCGGTTTGGCAAACCCTCTTCGGTTGCGATTTGGGATTTGCCCGGCTTTATCTCTGATCTCGAATTGGCCGGGTTTTCCGCCCGCCGCCATATTGTTTGGCTCAATATGGAACTGGCCCGCCCACTCTTCCTAGTTGCGATGGTGTTGATCGGGGCGGCCTTTACCATGCGCCCTGCCCGCCTAGGCAAAACCGGTCTTTCGGTTTTGTCGGCTGTTATGCTGGGCTTTGGGCTTTACTATGTGCGAAATTTCGCCCAGATTTTGGGGGAAAGCGGTCAGCTTTCGCCGCTTATTGCCGCTTGGGTTCCGCCGGTGGCGTCGATCCTGCTTGCACTTGGCCTCGTGCTGCATATGGAGGACGGATGATGCGACTAACCGCCCTCGCCTTTTGCCTTATGATGACCAGCCCAACAGCTTTGTTGGCGCAGGAACCTACTGGCACCTCCGCCCCCGCGCTATTGGTGGCCGACACCGTGTTCGTCGAAAGTCAGGATCGGCTGGTGGCCACCGGCAATGTCGAGGCCTTGCATGATGGGGCGCATTTGACTGCGGATCGGATCATTTATGATCGCAGCATCGACAAGATCGAAATCGAAGGCCCCATCCGCATTGTCGACGCGCAAGGTACTGTCTTAACAGCAGACTATGCGACTTTGGATCAGGAATTCCAAAACGGGCTTCTCAAAGGTGCCCGCATGGTTTTGGACCAGCAATTGCAATTGGCCGCAGTTGAGGCCCGCCGTGCCGCCGGTCGTTATACCCAGCTAAGCCGGGTCGCGGTCACCTCGTGTCAGGTCTGCGAAGACGGTGGGACTCCGCTTTGGCAAATCCGCGCCACGCGTGTGGTACATGATCAAGACGAGCGTCAACTTTACTTTGATAACGCACAATTGCGAGTGCTGGATATTCCGGTGCTATATCTGCCCTTTTTGCGATTGCCCGATCCAACATTGAAACGCGCCCGTGGCTTTCTTGTACCAAGCGTGCGCAGCTCAACCTTGTTGGGCACCGGCGTGCGCGTGCCGTATTTTATCCCGATTGGCGATCACAAGGATCTCACCCTAACCCCCTATCTGTCGCCAAAAACCCGGACGCTGGAATTCCGCTACCGTCAGGCCTTTGCCAACGGCGATCTGGAATTAACCGGTGCGGCCTCGAGCGATTCTCTATTGCCGGATGTGTTGCGTGGCTATCTGTTTGCCGAAGGGAAATTTAATCTTCCAAAAGATTTCAAACTGAAATTTAACATCAACACCGTTCTCGATGCCTCTTATTTGAACGATTACAACATTTCGGATGATGACCGTCTGAAAAGCTCGCTGACGTTGGAACGGGTTCGGCCATTGCAATATACATGGGCGGAACTTACGCATTTTGAATCCTTGCGGGAACAAGAAGACAACGACACCCAAGCGGCCATTGCCGTGAGTTTGGGGCATGAGCAACGCTTTTTCCCGAGCCAACTTGCCGGTGGCGAATTCCGCGCCTCAATTGAGGGCCATGCCCACTATCGTTATTCCTCGATCCCGATTGACAGCGATGATGCGGATTTCGATGTCGATGGCCGTGATGTCGCACGGGTGAATGCCGAACTAAGCTGGCGCGATCGTTGGACGCTTGTTGGCGGTCTTCGTGCCGGGGCCTCGGCCCATCTTTGGCTTGATCACTATCACACTGAACAGGACGATACCTCCGATAGTGCGGTGTCCGCTGTTACTCCGGGTGTGGCTGTCGACTTGCGTTGGCCTTTTCAACGCCTAGGTGCCGATGGCAGCCGCAGTTTGCTGGAACCCATTGTTCAATACGGCTGGGTCGGTGGGACGCGGGCCGACAACCCCAATGACGAAAGCACCCGGGTTGAATTTGACGAAGGAAACTTGCTGTCTTTGTCCCGCTTCCCTGCGGCAGACCGACGTGAACGCGGGCATCAATTTGTTGCTGGGTTACGTTGGTTGCATGTCTCAAATACCGGCTGGTCCGCTGCGGCAAGTGTCGGACGCGTTTGGCGCGACACATTGGATGAGGATTTCACCCGCTCCTCCGGGCTCAAAGGCAAAACCTCTGACTGGCTGGTTTCTGGTCGTTTCACCCACCCCTCCGGATTGTCGATCAGCGCCCGCGGATTGCTTGATGACACTGGCCGCGCCACCAAAGCCGAAGGATCTGCAACCTGGAGCAATACCCGGCTAGATTTGACAGCGTCTTACCTTTTGCTGGTTACGGATTCCGACGAATACCGCGATCAGGCACAGTCAGAATGGACGCTTGACAGCACGGTGCGCATGTCCACCCATTGGAACAGTTCCTATGAGGCGCGGTATGATCTTGCCGATCAACGCCTTGACCGCCTTGGGCTTGGCCTGCAATACCGAAATGAATGTGTTGAAGTAGACCTCAAGGCCACTCGTAAATATGCTTCGGCAACCAACTTAGAACCCTCAACCGATTTCGACCTGACTGTCTCGCTGAAAGGTTTCAGCACCGGCGGCAGCGCCAAGGAGTATCGACGCACATGCGCCCATTGACCCGCTTTTTATCGCCGCTGGCCCTTGTAGCCGCGTTGACCCTTGCACCAACAACTCTGCCTGCTCAGGGTCTGTTTTCTCCTGTTATTACCGTCAATGAACAGGTGATTACCGGATACGAGCTTCAACAACGCGCCATCATGTTGAAACTTCTGCGCGCACCGGGCAACTCCGAAACCCTTGCGCGCCAACAGTTGATTGATGATCGGTTGCGGATGCAGGCCGCCAATGACGCGGGCATACGACCAACTCGCGAGGAGGTCCTTGATGGGATGGCTGAATTTGCCGGTCGGGCCAACATGTCCCGAGAAGATTTCGTCAAGGCGCTGGCCTCCTCTGGTGTCTCCGAGGAAACCTTCCGTGATTTTGTGCGCGCCGGGTTGGGCTGGCGTATGCTTGTACAGCAGCGCTTTGCCGGGCGGTCCAATGTTTCAGAAGCAGAAGTTGATCGCGCGCTTTCCAAGGGCGGCGGGAGCAACGTGCGAGTCTTAGTGTCAGAAATCATCATGCCGATGCCACCTCGACAGGCCGCGCAAGTTCAAGAACGGGCCGAGCGTATTGCGCAACTGACCAGCCCATCAGCGTTTTCCGCCCAGGCGCGGCGTTTTTCCGCAACTGCAACCAAGCGCAATGGCGGACGCCTCCCTTGGCGTGACCTGTCTGAAATGCCGGCCCCTTTGCAACCTCTGCTCTTGGCGCTTCGCCCCGGTGAAGTCACTGATCCAATCCCGCTAGACGGTGCCATCGCGTTGTTCCAGCTACGGGACATCGAAGAAGGGGCCTTTACCGCACCCGAAGTTGCGGCCGTTGAATATGCAGCCTATTACATGCCCGGTGGGCGGTCCGAAGAAACACTGGCCAAGGCGCGTGTCCTAAAAGGCAAGCTTGATCGATGTGATGACCTTTATGGCGTGGCCAAGGGGCAGCCTGCAGATGTTCTTCAGCGTGACTCGCTCCCGCCGTCCGAGATTCCAACGGATGTTGCTTATGAGCTCTCGAAACTGGATCCGGGCGAGGTGTCAACGGCTTTGACTCGGGCCAACGGTCAGACGCTGGTGTTTTTGATGCTGTGCGGGCGCACAAACAAGATCAGTGAAGATGTGGATCGAGATCAGATCACGTTGGGCCTGCGCAATCAACGCGTGACCTCACAGGCCGACGGCTTCTTGGCCCAGCTACGCGCCGACGCCCGTATCATCGAAAACTGAGCTTGCCAATCGTGCCCCAAAAACCAATCGCTGTAAGCTGTGGCGAACCTGCTGGAATCGGCCCGGAATTGGCAGAGGCAGCCTGGGCTGACTTGCGCGCCGATGTGCCGTTTTTCTGGATCGGGGATCCGGCGCATTTACCGGGCTCGGTGCCCCATGTTGTCATGGATGATCCGCGCGACGCCATTGCGGCCTGCGCCACAGGCCTGCCGGTTTTGCCCATGCCCTTCAACGGGGCTCGCGTGCCCGGACAGCCGCAAAAAGCCCATGCCGCCGGGGTCATTGCAAGCATCGAAAGCGGGGTCGATTTCGTCCTACATGGGTTGGCTTCGGCCCTTTGTACACTGCCGATACACAAACAGGCTTTGGCTGATGGAGCTGGCTTTGGCTTTCCGGGTCATACAGAGTTTTTAGCCCATCTTGCCAGAGCCGATGAAGTCGTGATGATGCTGGCCTCGGATGAGCTAAGGGTTGTGCCCGTAACCATCCATATCGCGCTTGAAGACGTGGCAAAAACACTCACGGCGGATCTGTTGGAACAACGGTTGCGGATCACCCATCAGGCCTTGGTTGAACAGTTTGGGATCGCGTCACCACGCATTGCCGTGGCTGGATTGAACCCGCATGCCGGTGAAGGTGGACGTATGGGCCGCGAAGAAATCACTCTGATCTGCCCTTTGCTCGACAAGCTGCGTACAGAGGGCATGGAGATTGCCGGCCCATTGCCCGCCGACACCATGTTTCATGCGGCCGCTCGGGCCCGCTACGATGTGGCGGTTTGCATGTATCATGACCAGGCCTTGATCCCGATAAAGACCCTGGATTTTGACCGCGGAGTGAACATCACCTTGGGCTTGCCCTTTGTTCGGACCTCCCCGGACCACGGAACAGCGTTCGATATTGCCGGTCAAGGGCTTGCAAACCCAAGCTCAACCATTCACGCCCTGAAACGTGCCCACGAGTTGGCCCGCTCCAGTGCCCCATGAGCGACCCCAAATTTCGTGCACGAAATTTGCAAATTCCATTAATGGAATTTCGCCTGCCTAACAGACGGTACCAGACATGAGCCAAATCGATAGCCTCCCTCCTTTGCGCGATGTCATAGCCACGCATGACCTCAAAGCGCGCAAGGCACTTGGGCAAAACTTCCTGTTGGATCTCAACCTTACCTCGCGCATCGCGCGCATTCCTGGAGATTTGTCTAACACCGATGTGATCGAAGTGGGCCCCGGTCCCGGTGGCTTGACTCGTGGCCTCTTGGTCGAAGGTGCCCGCAAGGTTTTGGCGATAGAAAAGGACAGCCGTTGCCTTCCTGCGCTGCAACAAATCGCTGAGCTTTATCCGGACCGCTTTACCTATGTCGAAGGCGACGCGCTTGAGGTTGATCCGCTTGAACATCTGACCCCACCGATCGCGATCTGTGCCAACTTGCCCTACAATGTTGGTACGGAACTGTTGATCCGCTGGTTGACCCCCAAGGAATGGCCGCCCTTTTGGTCGTCTTTGACGTTGATGTTTCAAAAAGAAGTCGCCGAGCGCATCACCGCGGCCCCTGGCTCCAAAGCCTACGGTCGTCTTGCCATTCTCTCGCAATGGCGCGCTGATCCCCGCATCGCCATGACACTACCGCCCGAGGCGTTTTCGCCCGCGCCAAAAGTGCATTCAGCCGTGGTTCACCTCACCGCCCTGCCCGAACCGCGCTTTCCAGCCCGTGCCGACATTTTGGAGCGTGTGGTCGCCAAGGCTTTTAACCAGCGGCGCAAGATGCTGCGGTCCGCCTTGAAATCACTGGCCCCCGATATTGAAGACCGTTTGGTCGCAGCCAGCATCAAACCGACAGAACGCGCGGAACAGGTTCCTCTTGAGGCATTCTGCGCCTTGGCCCGGCAGTTTGAAGACTAGCTGAAAATCATGGTTCGTCCTGATGCAAAGGTCGTAATGTGAAGCGTTTCTCAGGACACATCCCGGCGCGTTGCCCGCGTCCTTCGCCCTCCCCTCCATCACTGGCCGACAACCCGATTGCGTCTGATATCGGGCACTTTCAAAAAGGCACCGAGCTTGTTTGGTCAATCTCGGTAACCGGCACGCTTAGGCAAGTTGTGCGCGGTTGAGATTTCATGACAGCGCGTCAATTACGACAACGACGGAGCACCGCCGACTGGAGAGCCATTGGGACCCAATTAGTTTGATCGAGACGGCTATATTCTCAAATACAAACCGGTGAATGGCCTAGATGTGCGTTCCAAGCCGCATGTGTGCAACCGCCCCCTTGGCACATGAGCTTACTCTGAAAATCGCAATGGCAAAAACGTACAGTTGCTCTCAAAGGAACCTCCGTTTCCGCCACCGTGCCAGATCGTGACACTGGTGAATTGGCGCGCATAGGCGGTTTTGAACTTGGCCCGAACGGTCGCAACGCCACCGGCTGGACTTTGGTGAACACCAATGTGCGCAAGCAAATTTGGCGTGTTTCAGTCGCTTCGCCAGACCGATAAAACCAACGGTGTCAAAACGTAAAAAAGGCACCCGAGAGGGTGCCTTTTAGGTTCAAACGCTCGCCAAATATCTTACTCTGCCGCGGGGGCATCGCCTGCATCGGGCGCAGGAGCGGGATCGGCCTTTGGCTCATCCTTGGCAACGGTCGTTTCGGCCTTGGGCTTACGCGGTGCACGCGGTTTGCGGGGCGCGCGTGGCTTCTTTGGCTTTTCGGCTTTAGGTTTGTCCTCCGCCTCGGTTTCCCCGTCTTTTCCAGATTCCGCCACCGGCTCTTTTGGGGCTGGTTTTTTGGAAGGCTTCGGGGCCTCTTCGGGCTGCGGAGCCGGCTTCGCCTCTGGCGTCTCTACCAGCTCAGGACCAGTGTCTTCTGGCGTGACCACCGCCAAAACATCCGGTTGATCGGCTTCGGATGGATCCGGTTGCTTTTGCTTCTCAGCGTGCTGTGCCTCACGTTGGGCACGATCACGGTCGCGTTGTGCCTGACGTTCACGGTTTTCTTTTTCCTGCTGCTCACGGCGCGCATCTTGTTCGCGCTGCGCCGCGCTCAGCATGCGCATGTAATGCTCGGCGTGCTGTTGGAAGTTTTCCGCAGCGACCCGGTCATTGCTTAGGGTCGCGTCGCGCGCCAGCTGGTTGTATTTGTCAATAATTTGCTGCGGCGTCCCGCGCACCTTACCCTCTGGCCCCGAGCTATCGAACACCCGATTGACCACATTGCCAAGGTTATTATTGTTGTTGCGATTGCGGTTATTCTTGTTCCGCGAACGGGATTTGGAAGAGCGCATAATGTTTTGATACTCAGCCTAATTTTCGACTGTTGAGGGACCGTATGGCACATGTCGCGCCAGCTTAGAAACCGATCACCTATATGTTTGGCTTACTGTCGGGCCGGACAAGCAACTGTGTTCCGCCATCCCGACGGTATTTGAATAACCATAGCTGCGACTTCAAAACAAGAGGTAAAGACCAAACAAGCCGGAAATTGCCGCTAAAACCGTTATTTTGTGGCTTTGACACCTAAAACCACACGATCGCGGCCATCTAGATCGGGAATCGTTGACACCTGCTGCAAATTTGCAGCGTGCATCATCTCAGCGACGGCTGCGCCTTGGGTTGGGCCGATTTCAACCATCAACCGCCCATCGTCCGACAAAAACGGGCCCGCGTGATCAATAATATGGCGATAGGCTGTCAGGCCATCGGCCTCATCCGTAAGCGCCATGCGCGGTTCGTGATCGCGCACTTCTGGTGATAGACCCGCCATTTCGTCGACGCCGATATAGGGCGGGTTGGAGACGATAAGATCAAACTTGGGTGTTGTGCCCTTCAACGGCTCAAACCAACTCCCCTGACCAAGGTCGGCCCGATCACCAAGGCCCAAAGCGTTGCGGTTCCAATAGGCGACATTTAGGGCGTCTGGGCTAAGGTCAGTGCCAACACCCTGGGCGTGTTGGTTTTCGGCCAAAAGGGTCAACAAGATGCACCCCGATCCGGTTCCAAGGTCGAGCAGATTTTCAAAGGGCCGTGCCAGAGCCGCCTCGATAAGGGTCTCGGTTTCCGGGCGCGGGTCGAGCACTTCAGGCGTGACCAAGAACTCTCGCCCATAAAACAAGCGCCGACCAGTGAGATGGCTTACTGGCACCCGTTCGGCCCGGCGTTCGATCAAGGTGTGAAAGATCACTTCTAACTCGGGTGTGACGTCTTCGGGCAAGAACAAAGTCAATCTCCCCAGAGGAACCTTGAGTACATGGGCCAACAATCGGCGGGCATCCCGACCTGCGTCTGGCACCTCGGCGAAGTTCAACCGTCGCGTTGCCATCGCCAAAAGCTCAGCCCCGCGCATAACGCCTCCTGACGGGCGCAACACTCGCAGCGCGCGCATCCAAATTCCGTGCACGGAATTTGCAAATCTCGTGCACGAGATTTCGCCCAAGTCGCACCCTAGCTCTCCATATCGGCCAAAAGCGCCGCTTGGTGTTCCGCTGTCAGGGCATCAACGATTTCATCCAAATCGCCCTGCATGATCTGATCAAGCTTGTACAAAGTCAGCCCAATGCGGTGATCCGTCATCCGCCCTTGCGGAAAATTATAGGTTCTGATCCGCTCAGATCGATCCCCGGACCCCACTTGTGATTTGCGGTCCGCAGACCGTTCATCCGCCACCTTTTGACGCTCGGCATCATAAAGACGGGCGCGCAGAACCTGCATGGCAATCTCACGGTTGCGGTGCTGTGATTTCTCGGAACTGGTCACCACGATACCGGACGGAATATGGGTAATTCGTACCGCGGAATCGGTGGTGTTAACGTGCTGCCCCCCCGCCCCGGACGAGCGCATCGTATCAATGCGAATGTCATTGGCGTTGATGGCAATATCGACCTCTTCGGCCTCGGGCAAGACGGCGACAGTCGCGGCAGAGGTGTGGATACGCCCCCCCGATTCTGTTTCCGGCACGCGCTGAACCCGGTGAACCCCGGATTCGAATTTCATCCGGGCGAACACCCCGTCGCCTTTGATGCGCACCACAAGCTCACGAACCCCGCCCAATTCGGAAAGGGCTTCTTCGATCACATCCCAGCCCCAACCGCGCGCTTCGCAATACCGCTGGTACATGCGCGCCAAATCACTGGCGAACAAAGCCGCCTCATCCCCGCCTGTACCAGGGCGTATTTCTAACATCGCCGGGCGGGCATCTGCGGCATCCTTGGGCAAAAGCGCCAATTGCACCGCATGTTCAACCTCCGGCAAACGCGCTTTGAGACCGGGCAGCTCGTCTTCTGCCAGCTCGCGCATTTCCGGATCGTCCATCATCGCTTCTGCCTCGGCGATATCACCGACAAGGCTTTCCCAGTCGCGGATCTGATCCACAACCGGTTTTAGCTCGGAATATTCACGGCCCAATTGCGCAATATCGCCCTCGCCGGTCGACATGCGCACTTCGACATATTCCAGCCGCTCTTTGATTTGTTGTAAACGTTCAGTAGGGATCATTCAGGTTGCATTGCCCATCACGCCAGCCGGGTCAAGCACCCTCTTGCGAGAAGGCCGCCAACCACCCGTCAACACGGGCCTTGTTCACGCCCATATCTGATCGCCCAAACCGCAAGCGGCCCCAAATTTCCAACACGTCGCCGTTGGCCTGAATAGTGGTATAATCGGGGAACCCAAAGCCAAGGCTCCGGGTGATATAAGTGGCGTGCCCATCTTCTGGGCCACCTGCCAAAAGCACCGTGCGTGGCGTCGCCATGATCAATTTATGCAAGCCTTCGAACCCGCCCTCACCGGCCGTTACCCTGCGGCGGACACCATCGGTTAGGTCCTGATCCGCCGAAACTTGCGGATCAACATGCCAATCCCCCACTTCGGACGGGGCGAACCTAATCCACCCCAACACACCCAAAACGGCGATGAGAATCGCGAAAAATGCCATGCGCACGATGGTCCTCTGATTTTATTATTATGCTCGCCTTATCGATGCACCCAAAAGCACGATTCTAAAAGAGCGCTTTCATCACATTTGCGGTTTCCCAGCGATTTTTGGGCATCAGTCAGAGTTTCGCCTAGCGACGGGTCCAACCCCACAAACAAAGCAGTTCGGTCGCCACATGCGCCGCGGCAATGGCGGTGGCACCGGTGGTGTCAAAGGGCGGCGAAACTTCGACAACATCGCCGCCAACCATATTTATCCCGGCCAAATCACGCAGCATCACCGCCGCTTGCGCGCTTGTCAAACCTCCCCAAACCGGGGTTCCCGTTCCTGGCGCATAGGCCGGATCAAGCGCGTCAATATCAAAGGTGATATAACACGGGTTGTCGCCAACAATGTCTTTGATCTGCTGGGCAATGGCCTCGGGGCCTTGGCGATGAACCGCACGCGCATCGAGGATGTTGAACCCAATCGTATCCGGGTTATCGGTTCGAATGCCAATCTGGGCCGAGTGTTCCGGCACAACCACGCCCTCCTTGGCAGCTTTGTACATGAAAGTGCCATGATCCACGCGCCCCGCGTCATCATCCGCCCATGTGTCCGTATGCGCGTCAAACTGGATCACGCTCAGCGGCCCGTGTTTCTCGGCATGGGCGCGCAGGCACCCGTACGTGACGGAATGATCGCCACCAAGAACGACACAGGCGCTTCCCTGCGCTAAAATTCCTGCCACATGATCCTTGATCAAACCGGGGACCAGATCGGGGCGGGCATAGTCAAAGGCCATGTCGCCAAAATCGGCAATCGCAAACTCCGACAACACATCATAGCCCCAGCCATACGGCGCATCGCAAGGTTGCAGCAAAGACGCCTCTCGGATCGCACGCGGGCCAAGGCGCGTGCCGGGCCGATTGGTGACGGCCTGGTCAAAAGGCAGGCCGGTGACAGCAATATCCACCCCACTCAGGTCTTTGGAGTACTTGCGACGTAGGAACGAGGCTGCCCCGGCAAACACATTTTCAAAGGAAGGCCCTTTGAAATCCTCGCGCGTAAAAGCGTGGTCAATTTGGGTTTTGGCATCTTCGAGGCTCATGGATCAGGCCCTTTGCAGTGTCGGGGTGGGTGGGTGGGCGACATTGCAAAGGGCCGGCCACCACATTTGATCAAATTCTGCCTCAGGTCAGATCACAAGGGCAAGGCTTTCTCGGCCAATCTGGCGAAAAAGCTGGCCCCAACCGGCGCAATGGCGTCGTTAAAATCAAACTCGGGGTGGTGGCAAACCGGCCCTCCGCCCTGCCCTAGAAACAAATACGCGCCCGGACGTGCCTCAAGCATGTAGGAAAAATCTTCGGCGGCCATGATGGGTTTGACATTGTCATCCACCTTGTCATCGCCAACAACCTCGCGCGCAACTTGCGCCGCAAAAGCCGCCTGATCGGCATGATTCACCGTCGCCGGATAGCCCTGTTCATAGGTGAGCTCCGCTGTCATCCCAAAGACCTTGGCCTGATGGTCGACGATCTCAGCCATGCGTTCCATGACCAAAGCCTGAACGTCTTTGTCAAAACTGCGCACCGTCCCCTCGATAAAGGCCGTGTCTGGAATGATATTGTGACTGGTACCGGAATGGATTTGTGTGACGCTGACAACCAAACGATCCAAAGCATCAACATTGCGCGACACAATCGATTGAATGGATTGTACGGTCGCCACGGCCGCCATGATCGGATCCCGCGTGGAATAAGGCATCGCCCCGTGGCCACCTTTGCCCTTGATATTGATCTGAAAGCTGTCCACCGCAGCCATCAACGGGCCCGGTGCGGTCAACAAATGCCCTTCAGCGTCCTCGGGTGAATTATGGATACCAAAGACTTCGTCGATCTCAAAACGCTCCATCATGCCCTCTTCGACCATGATCCGGCCGCCACCGCCACCTTCCTCATCCGGTTGAAAAATCAACGCAACCCGTCCGGCGAAATTGCGGGTTTCGGCAAGGTATTTCGCCGCCCCAAGCAACATGGTCGTATGGCCATCGTGGCCACAGGTATGGGCAACTCCGGGCACCTTAGAAGCGTGGTCCGTGCCCGACATATCATCCATAGGAAGCGCGTCCATATCGGCCCGCAACCCGATGGTGCGCCCGGACTCCCGCCCTTCAATAATGGCAACAACACCGGTGCGTGCAATGCCCTCGTGAATTTCGGTGATCCCGAATTCCTGCAGCTTTTCAACAACAAACGCAGCCGTCTTAAAGCAATCCAGCCCAAGTTCTGGGTGCTGATGAAGATGACGACGCCATTCCGTCAGATCATCTTGCATAGCGGCGATAGAATTCACGATAGGCATCGATAAGTCTCCTTTGCGCCAGAGCCTTTCGCAATTCCTCTCAAAGCTCAAGCGCTCTCTCACGCGGCGCGCAACAAAATCCATACATGGATTTTACAAATTCCGTGCACGGAATTTGGGCCCGCTTAGACGCGATGCCGCGTTTCAATCAACCGGGCAAAGAAAGACGCCCCGATCGGGGCCGCCTCGTCATTAAAGTCAAACTCCGGGTGATGCACTGACGGCCCAACCCCCTGGCCCAAAAACAAAAACGCACCGGGTCGCGCCTCAAGCATATAGGAAAAGTCTTCGGCACCCATTTCCGGCGGCAGATCATCAATCACCTGCCCCGACACCTCGCGCGCCACATCCGCCGCAAACATCGCCTGTTTTTCGTGGTTGATCGACGGCGGGTAGCTTTTATCGTAGTCCAGCTCGACCTCCATTTCAAAAGCCGCCCCCTGCCCCTCAACAATGGCGCGGATGCGCTGCTCGGCCAACGCCCTTACCTCGGGTGTCAAACTGCGCGCCGTTCCCGCAATCATCAATTCACCAGGAATCACATTCATGGCTGATCCGCCGTGAAATTGGGTCATCGAGACAACCAAGGCCTCAAGCGGATCGACATTTCGGCTGACAATGGTTTGCAGGGCCTGTGCAATCGCCACCCCACATGGAAAGGGATCACGGCAATTGGCGGGATAGGCCGCATGCCCCCCCTTACCGCGAACCGTGATGGTGAAATCATCCACCGCCGCCATGATAGGCCCACCATTTGTGCGAAACTCGCCCAGCTCTCCAAATGGGTCCGTGTGAAGCGCATAAACCTCTTCGATCCCAAACCGTTCCATCACGTTCTCATCTTGGACCATAATCCGCCCGCCACCGATGATTTCTTCGGCCGGTTGGAACAGCAAGACAACCTTGCCAGAGAAATTGCGCGTCTCGGCCAAGTATTTTGCCGTGCCCAGCAACATCGCCGTATGCCCATCATGGCCACAGGCATGCATACGCCCCGGCACTTGGCTGGCATAGGGTTTTCCGGTGGCTTCATCCATCGGCAGCGCATCCATATCGGCCCGCAATCCAGTCACCGGCCCATCGCCCGTGCCATTGATCACCGCGACCACACCACTGGTTGCGATACCTTCATGAACCTCATCAACACCAAATTCGCGCAAACGTTCGGCAACAAAAGCCGCCGTTTCATGACAATCCAACCCCAGTTCCGGGTTTTGGTGGATATGCTGACGCCATCCCGCCATTTCCTTTGCAAAACCCGCAATTCGGTTCACAACTGCCATGGCTGGACTCCTCTGTCTTGATGCCGCATCCCTTTGGTGAACAAAAGCCTTGGGACATGCAATGACCGACGTGACGAAAGACGCCTCTGACAAACTGGTACACACCCCAAACGGCGGCATGCCCCGCCTGATCGAAATCATGCGCCGCCTGCGCGACCCAAACGGCGGATGCCCCTGGGATTTGGAACAGGATTTCGCCAGCATCGCCCCCTATACCATTGAAGAGGCCTATGAAGTCGCCGACGCCATTGAGCGCGAGGCTTGGGATGAGCTTAAGGGAGAGCTGGGCGACCTGCTCTTTCAATCAGTATTTCATGCCCAAATGGCCGATGAGGCCGGGTATTTCAACTTTGATGACATCGCCGATACCATGTCGGACAAGATGGTCGCCCGGCACCCCCATGTTTTTGGTGACGAAAACCGTGACAAATCCTCAGACCAACAAACTTTGGATTGGGAAAAAATCAAAGCCGCCGAACGCGCCGCCAAAAAACAAACCGGTGTCTTGGACGGTGTCGCCATGGGCCTACCCGCTTTGATGCGGGCGGTGAAATTGCAAAACCGCGCCGCGCGGGTCGGATTTGATTGGCCCAGCACCGAGGAGGTCTTTGACAAACTGGTCGAAGAAATGCGCGAAGTTGAACAATGCGAGACGCCCGAGGAAAAATTCGAAGAGTTTGGGGACTTGATGTTTGTCATGGCAAACTTGGCCAGACACTGGAAAATTGACCCCGAAGCGGCCTTGCGCGCCGCCAATGCCAAATTCACCCGTCGCTTTGAGTTTATCGAAGCGGCGTTGGAGGCGCGCGGAAAATCCCCAAAAGACAGCAACCTAGAAGAAATGGACGGGCTTTGGGATGATGCAAAAGCTTATGAGAAAAGTACCTGATAATCACTATCAGGTATTGACCCAAGTAATTTAGTCAGGTTAAGAGGCGCGCAACGAAAACGTTGCTTTAGGAGAGCACCATGTTCTTGCGCCTCACCACCGCCCTCACCACCCTTGCCGTTGCCGCGCCCGCTATTGCAGAAGAAATCAACATCTATTCCTACCGTCAGCCCGAGCTGATCGCGCCGCTTACGGATGCGTTTACCGAAGAAACCGGCATTAAGGTCAACGTCGCCTACCTAAAAAAGGGGATGATTGAGCGCCTTCAAGCCGAGGGCAGCCGCTCCCCCGCTGACATGATCCTGACCACAGATATTTCACGCCTGGCCGCCGCCGTGAATGCAGGTCTGACCCAGCCGGTTAAATCCGAAGCGCTCGAAGCCAACGTACCCGCCGCCTATCATGACCCCGAAGGTCATTGGTGGGGCCTGACCACGCGCGCGCGGATTGTCTACGCCTCCAAGGATCGCGTCGCAGAAGGTGAAGTCACCACCTACGAAGACCTCGCAGACCCGAAATGGAAGGGTCGTATTTGCACGCGCTCAGGCACCCACGCCTATACCATTGCGCTAGTGTCGGCGATGATCGAACATCACGGGGCCGAAGAAACCAAAACCTGGCTCGAAGGCGTCAAAGCCAACCTTGCACGTAAACCTCAGGGCAACGACCGCGCTCAGGTCAAGGCGATCTGGTCCGGTGAATGCGACATCTCGCTAGGCAACACATACTACATGGGCAAAATGCTGTCAGACGAAGAGCAAAAAGCTTGGGCCGATAGCGTCAACGTGACCTTCCCCGTGTTCGAAGGGGCCGGCACCCATGTGAACGTCTCGGGAGTGGCGATGACGAAATCCGCCCCCAACCAAGAGAACGCTCTGAAAATGATGGAATTCTTGGCCTCGCCAAAGGCTCAGGAAATCTACGCCAAGGCCAATTTCGAATACCCAATCGCACCGGGCACCGAAGCTGACGATCTGGTCAAAGGCTGGGGCAGCTTTACCGCAGACGACGTCAACTTGATGACCCTCGCAGGCCACCGTGCCGAAGCTCTGAAGCTTGTCGAAACTGTCGACTTCGACGGCTAAGGCCCTCTGCTAAAACCACGCCTGCCAGCCCTTGGATTTTGAGCGTGACATGACAAAACAAAACCGCCGTGCCCAAGAGAGCATGGCGGTTTTTTGCTGCCGTTATCACTAGAAATAACAAACGTTCAGGAATCCGAGGCTCAGAACTCATAGCCAATAGATGACAGTTGCGGCGAGAGCGATGGCGGACAGGAGGACCTTGCGACATCTTTCATAACGGGTCGCCACGCGCCTCCAGTCTTTCAACCGCCCGAACATAATCTCGATCCGGTTGCGGCGTTTGTCGTACTTAATGGACTTCTTGCGTTGTTTTCGGCCAAGGATACATGCGCGTATCCCTTTGTCTTGCAACGCTTCTCTGAACCAATTGGCATCGTAACCGCGATCCCCAAGTAGCCATTCGACGTGCGGCAGGCTGCTGAGCAAGGCTCGTGCTCCGATGTAGTCGCTCACCTGTCCTGCCGTCACGAACAGATCAAGCGGGCGTCCTTGACTGTCACAGATGGCGTGCAACTTGGAGATCATACCACCTTTTGTTCGGCCAATCAGGCGTCCACGCCCCCTTTTTAACGCCCGAACTGGACGCTGTGCGATGGGCCATCAGATAGGTTGCATCAATCATCACGGTCTTCTCTTCGCTGTGATCTGCCGCCAGGCCGACCATCATTTGGACGAAGATGCCTTTGTCGCTCCTCCGCTTCCAACGGTTGTAGAGTGTCTTGTGTGGCCCGTACTCCTTTGGGGCATCTCGCCAGAGCAAGCCATTGCGGTTGATAAAATAATACCGCTCAAGACGCGCCTGTCATCAACGCGAGGCCTACCGTGGGACTTAGGAAAGTAGGGGTCAAACGCGCCATCTGCACGTCGGTCAGCCAGAAATGATCAGACATATTCACCGCTCGTTTTGAACCGATGAGACACGGCCCGCGATGGAAAACAATGGGTCCTGAGCCTAAACGGTGGCGTTTGATTGGAAGCCTTGCCACACCTGCGTTGTATCCTTTCAGAGCATTTATCTAAGCCCGTGACACGGTCTGAAATGACGTGAGGCTGCATGCGCTAAAAATCATTTCTCCCGAAAAACGGTCAGGAAATTGCGCCAAGTACCTGTATTTGATCACCAATATTCAGGCTAATCCAGAACGGACCGCAGTTTGGCCTGTAAATATTCGGCCTTTGGGAAAGAATGCGGCCATGTACCGGTGTACTTAGGTCTGGACCCATGAATTATTCAACACCACCCGAAGGAAAACGGGCACTACGCGACCTTAGCAATACACGTCCCGCGCCGTGAAAGGCGTCACCACAAGTGTCGTAACTTCGAAAAGCAAATCACTGATCTCATTTTTTGCTGAAGCCTAACAATGAATGGGTCAAGCCTCCCCCCCCAATGCCAATGGTATGACCCTATGCTCCCGCAGTCCTGTTGCAGTCTTTCGGGATGGTGGGCGGGGCGGCGTGCCCCTTGGGGCACCAGCGACGCTCCCATCCAAAAGAAAACGGCGCCCCAAAGGACGCCGTCTCAAAACAGATTTCAGAGAAGCTTAAGACGCTTCTGTGATGAACTTAACCGCATCGCCAAAGGTCTGGATGGTTTCGGCGGCGTCATCAGGAATCTCGATGCCGAATTCTTCTTCGAAAGCCATAACCAGCTCAACAGTGTCGAGGCTGTCTGCGCCCAGGTCGTCGATGAAAGACGCGGCTTCAACAACCTTATCTTCTTCCACGCTCAGGTGCTCAACAACAATCTTCTTCACGCGATCTGCGATGTCGCTCATGTTCTTTCCTCACTTCTATCAGGCCCGGTCGGCCCGTTTTGCCCTCACCCCAACGGGGTGGCTTGGTTAGTACCCCAACCGGGGGCTTGGTTGTTGCCCCAACCGGGGGCTTGGATTGCCCATACGGGCGGCTCGTTCCCCCGGGTGTGCCGGGCATGTCTGAACAGAAAGACTCTGCCCAAACCTATTCCTGCGCGCCTATATCACAGGCAGCGGTGATGGCAAATGTTTTCCACCGCCGCACAGTTAAAACCGTGCTGCGCGGTTACAACATGGCCATGCCACCGTTGACATGCAAGGTCGCGCCCGTGGTGTAAGATGCCTCTTTGCTGGAAAGATACAGCACCGCGGCCGCGATCTCTTCTGGTGTGCCCATGCGCCCGGCGGGAACCTGCGTCAAAATCCCCGATTTCTGATCATCGGTCAGCTTGTCAGTCATCGCCGTTTCAATAAAGCCCGGCGCAACAGCGTTCACTGTGATCCCACGCGACGCGACTTCATAGGCCAAAGACTTTGACATGCCGATCACACCGGCCTTGGCGGCAGCATAGTTGCCCTGCCCCGGATTGCCAGTGGCCCCAACCACCGAGGAAATATTCACAATCCGGCCCCAGCGCGATTTCATCATGCCGCGCATCACCCCTTTGCAAAGGCGGAAAGTCGCGGTCATGTTGACCTCAACGACGCTGGCCCATTCATCTTCGGACATGCGCATAAACAGGTTATCGCGGGTGATCCCGGCATTATTGACCAGAATATCAACCGCCCCCATAGCCTCGATGGCTTGCTTGGCTAGGCCATTCACCGCATCCGCATCCGAAAGGTTGCAAGGCAACACAAACGCGCGTTCGCCCAACTCCGCCGCCAAAGCCTCAAGCGGTTCCACCCGTGTGCCAGACAGCCCGACATTGGCCCCCGCCGCATGCAAGGTTTTGGCGATCTCACCGCCGATACCACCCGATGCACCGGTGATCAGTGCTGATTTTCCTGTCAGATCAAACATCTCTTATCCTTTCTCCACCCGTCGCTCCGGGCCCAAAAAGTTTTCTTAAAACTTTTGCAAAACTTTTCGAAAAGTTTTGGTCACCCAGATCAGCCGTTCAGGCTTTCCGCCGCCGCTTTTGCATCCACAGCTGTCCCAACATTGCGCAGGGTCGCACCGCGATGGATGCGTTTCACCATACCCGACAGGGCCTTGCCCGCACCAATTTCCCAGAACTCCGTGACCTCGTGCGCCACCATCCATTCAACCGACTCGCGCCACCGCACAGAGCCACAAATCTGATCAACCAAAAGCGACCGGATCACCGCAGGGTCATCAATGGCCTCGGCGACAACATTGGCGACCACCGGAACTTTGGGTGTTTCAATATGTGTGGCTTCTAGGGCCTGCGCCATGGTGTGGGCCGCGGGTTCCATCAAAGCACAATGGAAAGGCGCGCTTACCGGCAGCAGCAGCGCCCGTTTGGCCCCGGCTTCCTTGGCGATATCAACCGCGCGTTCCACCGCGGCTTTGGAGCCCGAAATCACCACCTGTGCAGGGTCGTTGTCATTGGCTGCAGCGCAGACCTCGCCTTGGGCCGCTTGTTTGGCAACCGCACGCACGGCCTCAAGATCAAGGCCAAGAATAGCCGCCATCGCGCCTTCGCCTACGGGAACTGCGGCCTGCATCGCATTTCCGCGTGCACGCAGCAATTTGGCCGCATCACCAACAGTCAACGCACCAGCCGCCGTCAGCGCCGAATATTCCCCCAGAGAATGCCCTGCAACGAATGACGCCGCCTCGATCGACACGCCTTCGGCCTCCAGTGCGCGCATCGCCGCAATCGACGTCGCCATCAGCGCCGGTTGCGCATTGGCGGTCAGGGTTAGATCAGCAATGTCACCGTTCCAAATCAAGTCAGACAGCTTTTCCCCAAGCGCCTCATCGACCTCATCAAAAACCGCTTTGGCTTGGGGATAGGCCTCGGCCAAATCGCGGCCCATGCCGATGGATTGGGCCCCTTGACCGGGAAAGATGAAAGCGCGGGTCATGCCTGTCTCCTTAGGTAAAGCTCTGTGTCTCCCCCTGCCCTTACATCTCTGCGCCCCTCCGTGCAACGACAACGCACCAATGCTGTGCATTGTTGGCAATTGCACACAGTTTAGCAAAGGCTATGAAAAAGAGATCATTTTCAGGAGTTATCCCATGGCCTTTGCCAATACATCGTCCCGCTACGGGAGCCTATCCAAAGCACTGCATTGGCTGACTGCTCTTGGTATTTTCATCATGATCCCCTTGGGCATAGTTGCCAACGGGGCTGCCTCGGATAGCCCCGAGGCGCTGGCCTGGAAGGTTCAGCTGTTTTCGGCGCATAAAACCTTGGGAATCGCGGTTCTTGCTGTGGCTGTTTTACGCATCTTGTGGATGCTATCCCAACCCAAACCCGCGCCCTTGCATCCGGACCGCAAGCTCGAAACCTTTGCGGCCGAAACCGTGCATGTCTTGCTTTATGGTTCACTTTTGTTGGTCCCGCTGTCGGGATGGGTTGAACATGCTGCCACAACCGGATTTGCCCCGATCCTCTGGCCGCTGGGTCAAAGCCTTCCCTTCGTGCCTCAAAGTCCGGAACTGGCTGAAATGGCGGCTGGGGCACATATTGTTTTGGAACGTGTTTTGGTTGTGTCCCTATTTTTGCATATCGCCGGGGCGCTCAAACATCGCTTTGTCGACCGGGATCAGACCTTGGCCAGAATGTTGCCAAGCCAGGCCTCAGAGACCGCGCCCATCACTGAGCCAACCAACGCCCCGCACGGCAAGGGCCAAAATCTTGCCCCTCTTGGGGCGGCGCTTGTCGTCTGGATTGCCGGTTTTGGGGTCGGCACCGGCCTAGGCCTCTTTGACCACAGCAAGGTTGAAGCTCCCGTGCTCGAAGCCGTAGACACCGAATGGCAAACTCGCGACGGCACCATTGCCTTGACCATTTCCCAGTTCGGCAATGCCGTTTCCGGCGGGTTTTCCGACTGGACCGCTGCGATTTCCTTTGACGAAACCGTGCAAGACGGCGTGGCAGGATCGGTCGATGTGACCATCGCCATTGCTTCGGTCACCCTCGGGTCGGTCACCTCACAAGCGCTTGGTCCCGACTATTTCGATGCCGAGGGTTTTCCCACCGCGCAATTTGTAGCCGATATCATCAGCCAAAACGGCACCTATGGGGCCAAAGGCACGTTAACACTACGCAACAAGCCTGTTGCTCTGGAATTTCCCTTTGATCTGACACTTATTGAGTCTCAGGCACAGATGAAGGCAAGTTTTGAACTGGATCGTCGCGCCTTTGGGATTGGCGAGGGCAATCAAGACCCCAGCCAGCTTGGATTTGAGGTTGTGATTGACGTCGCACTTAGCGCAGAGCGTTGACCCCCCAAGGCCAAACCCGGACAGATCACCGGACAGCAAAAAGCCCCCGCGACGCCAATCGCGGGGGCTTTCGGTTTTGACCCTAAAAGCGCTTACTCGGCTTTCATTGCCTCGACCGAAATCATCAGCTGCACTTCGTCGCTAACGTATGGGGCAAAGGCACCCAGATTGAACTCAGAGCGCACAACCGTTGTGGTCGCATCAAAGCCAGCCCAAGGTTTGTTGGCCATTGGGTGGTCGCCTTCCTGGTTCAGCTTGGCATCCAGAACAACCGGCTTGGTCACGCCGTTCAACGTGAGTTCACCGGTGATTTTGGCGGTTGCGTCGCCGGTCACTTCGATGCTGGTCGAGGAGAAATTCACCATTTCATCGTCAGCGGCATCAAAGAAGTCGGGTGTCATAAAGTGGGCGAAACGTTCTTCCCAGCCGGTCAACATGGTGCGCACAGGGAAAGAAACGGTAACAGACGATTTGGCGGCGTCGTCGCGATCCCAAGAGATTTGCCCCTCAAAGCCAGAGAACATACCGTATGTTGTTGAATAGCCAAGGTGGTTGTAGCTGAAAATGATCTGGCTGTGGCTTGGGTCCAAGACATAGCTATCAGCGGCTGCAGCGGCGATTGGGGCTGTGGCCAAAGCGGCGGCGACGAGGGCAAACTTCATAACGCGTTCCTTGTGTGTTCACGAAAAGATGCGTCATAGGTGATGCGCGCCCGCGTTGTGCGCAATTGCTTGAATGTCAACAGAATTGGTGCGCATTTCAACAATCACGAAGCTGTGATCGCCTTGCAATTTAGGATCGAGCAACCAACATGCAGCACAATCCAACAATTAGCATAAACAAGGAAAGCCCCAGCTTGATCAACATCATAACTGGATCTCCGGATACGCTGGACACCAACCAAATCCCAAATCCGGCCATGCCCATTGTGCAACCAATAAACGACAGGATCAGTTTTTGCAAAAACCGCGATGGCGGCGATAGGCGTGGGCCTTGTTTGGCCAACTGTGACATTGCAATATCCATGTCGGGTCTCCTTGCTTTCTGACCCTCTCAGAATTTCGTTAAAAAAAGACGCAAATTGGGCGGATCAACGGGAATTTCAGGGCATCTCATTTACGACGACAAAATTGAGGGCCCAAACCCCGTCATCGCCCTTGCATGCATGATCAAAGCGTGTAGAAGAAGCCATCCTTCGCAAGATAGTTTGAACCGCGCAGTCTCTCGTGGGTTGGGGCGATAGGATTTAACCCAGCCCTTTGAAATGCGCCTAGATATAAACGGAGAGCACATGCCCCTGTATGAGCATGTCTTTATTTCGCGTCAGGACTTGTCCAACGCGCAGGCCGAGAGCCTTGTAGAACACTTCAGCACAGTCTTGGCTGACAACGGCGGCAAAGTCGTCGAGTCCGAGTACTGGGGCGTGAAGACCATGGCCTACAAAATCAACAAGAACCGCAAAGGTCACTATGCCTTCCTGCGTACCGATTCCCCTGCCCCAGCGGTCAAGGAAATGGAACGTCTGATGGGTCTGCATGATGACGTGATGCGCATCCTGACCATCAAGGTCGATGAGCACGCCGAAGGTCCTTCTGTTCAGATGCAAAAGCGTGACGAACGTGGCGACCGCCGCGAACGCCGCCCACGCGACTAACCCAAAGAAGAGGAGCTAAACCATGGCTGCAAAACCGTTTTTCCGCCGTCGCAAAGTCTGCCCCTTCTCGGGCGACAACGCACCTAAGATCGATTACAAAGACACCCGTCTTCTGCAGCGCTACATCTCTGAGCGCGGCAAAATCGTTCCTTCCCGTATCACCGCAGTCTCTGCGAAAAAGCAGCGTGAATTGGCAAAAGCCATCAAACGCGCCCGCTTCCTCGCCCTGCTGCCCTACGCTGTGAAATAAGGAGAACTGACAATGAAAGTTATCCTTATGGAACGTGTGGCCAAGCTAGGCCAAATGGGCGACGTCGTAGACGTCAAAGCGGGTTACGCACGTAACTTCCTGCTGCTGCAAGGCAAAGCACTGACCGCCTCGAAAGAGAACATCGCTCAGTTCGACGCCCAGAAAGCTCAGCTTGAAGCGCGCAACCTGGAAACCAAAAAAGAAGCCGAAGCGCTTGGCGAAAAACTCGATGGCGAACAGTTCATCGTGATTCGTTCCGCGTCTGACGGCGGCAACTTGTATGGTTCGGTCACCACCCGTGACGCCGCCGAAGTTGCAACCGCTGCTGGTTTCTCGATTGACCGCAAACAGGTTGTGATCATCGATCCGATCAAAGAGCTGGGTCTGCACTCTGTAGATGTTGTTCTGCACCCCGAAGTCACCGTTCAGATCAAAATGAACGTTGCTCGCTCGGAAGAAGAAGCAGAACTGCAAGCCTCTGGCAAGTCGATCCAAGAACTGGCCGCTGAAGAAGAAGCGCAAGCTGAATTCGAAGTGTCCCAGTTGTTTGACGACCTTGGTGCCGCAGCTGACGAAGACGGTGATGATGCACCGGCTCCGGCCGCTGAAGAAGAGACATCTTCCGAAGACTAATAAGTCTTTAGATCAAAAATACAGAACCCGCGCGAGGCGTCGTCCTCGGGCGGGTTTTTCTATTTGGTAGAGAGATACATCAGCCCGAAGGTAAAACGCCCGGTTTTAGTTGGACAACTCTAACGTCTTGGCGCGATCGTAAACGGATTGGGTCGGCACATTGAGTGTTTCCGCAGTCAACTGTCCCCCGCCCTCATACCACAGACTTTTGAACGCCGATTCCGGCATCAACAGCGCGAAAGCAAACCGCCTTGCTTCGTTGAACGCCTCTGGATCCGACGGATCATAGAGCGCCTGAATGCCGACATCAGGATGGGCCTTGCGCGTCGGTGGAACATGCAAAAGCCAATGCCCCAAGCCCGTTGCAGTCGCCAACCGATCATGTCGCGTCTTAGAGTTTTTTGCCAAGAAAATCACGGCATTACGGTCGACCGGAACATCCAGCAAAATTTCATTCGGGAGGTCGGAATACTCAACATCTACCTCCAACGCGCGGCACAATGAATCTAACGGACCACCGTCTTGAAGCGACAATTGCGGATTTTGGATCAGAAGTTTGTCAACAATGGTGCGAATCTGATCATCCGTTTTGCCGCAGATCAAAGGCTCAATATACGGATAACTTGGGTATTTTCGGGGCATTCACGACGTCCTAGATGGCCAACATAGAAAAGCGTAGCTGATTTATCTACGTCAGTTAGCACGACAATTCTTTCCGACTGGTAAATTCGACTATTTGTCAAATAGTCCCATGCAAATCCGTTTAGAAACCATGCAATCACTGGGAATTTCCGGCGCATACCTCCCCCGCTAAAAACCAATTCAAGGTCAACCAGACCGACAGAATTAGGGAAAAACCAATGGAAAACACTAAAATTGTTCTTTTAATGATCGCAATGACTTTGGGTGCGTGTACGCCACCCATGGACCGATCTTATGTCACCGATGGCCCACGAAATGCAATGTTTTCGCAAGACCTTAAGGGCTGTAAGGAGTTGGCAACCAAGTATCGCCCCGAAGCCCGCGCCAACGGAGCCATGATTGGGGCCGCAAGCGGCGCTGTCTTTGGGGCGTTGGACAACGAAGACAATGTCGCCGAAGGGGCATTGGTCGGTGCCGGTATCGGGGCCGTTGCAGGTGTCGCCGCAGCTCAGGATGAGCTGGATGTCGAAAAGCGTCACGTTGTCATCCGCTGTCTGCAAAACCGTGGTCACAAAGTGATCGGGTAAATTGATCAACCCCAGAGCGCCGGCTTTGGGGTTTTATCTAATTTGGATAGTTTCAATTGTTACATTAGTAAATTCCTCACTACTTTGGCGCATTTTCCCAAAAAATTGCTTGGAGCGATGGGAATTTCAATGACCTTATTTGGCAAACAGCCGAAGAATCAGGACCTGCACAGCCGCGAAGAACGCGCCTTGCTCAAAATGATAGAAGAGACGCAGGCGGTCATCTATTTTGAACCGGATGGCACAATTATCAATGCCAACCAGAATTTCCAATCCGCATTGGGGTACGATCTCTCCGAAATCAAAGGACAGAAACACGCCATGTTCGTCGACCCGGACTATCGTGAAAGCTCCGATTATAAAAAATTCTGGGAAGATCTGCGAGCAGGTCTTTCCTTCTCTGATCAGTTCCCACGACGTCGCAAAGATGGTTCTGTCATTTGGATTCAGGCGACCTACTCGCCTGTGCGAAATACTGAGGGTGACATCACACGTGTGATCAAAATTGCAAGTGATGTTACCGCACGGCGAAATGGAGTTGGAAACATTGCAAAAGGGCTCCACCGCCTCAAGGACGGGGATTTAACTTATAGAATCCCCCGCTGCGACGTCCCAGATCTGGATTCAGTCAATGATGCCTTTAATGAGGCCTGCGAACAGCTTGAATTTATGGTGTCCCAGGTAAAGTCTGGGAACGAGACGATCTCACAGAGCAGCGGCCGTATGTACCAGTCCTCTGAACAACTCTCGCAACGTACGGAAACCCAGGCCGCGACATTGGAAGAAACGGCAGCGGCAATTGAGGAATTGACCACCAATGCCAATACCGCGGCCAACAATGCACGAAATGTCGATGCAATCGCGTCCGATACACGCACAGCAGCTCAGGATAGTGGCCAGGTTGTCAAGGATGTGACAGAGGCGATGGGACGCATCGAAAAATCATCCGGAGAAATTTCCCAGATCATCACCGTTATCGACGATCTCGCCTTTCAAACAAATCTCTTGTCGTTGAACGCAGGCGTTGAGGCGGCCCGTGCCGGAGAAGCAGGCCGAGGCTTCGCCGTCGTCGCAACCGAAGTGCGCGCCCTCGCCCAACAATCGGCCAATTCCGCCCGAGACATCAAGCAGCTTATCAACCAAAGCACCGAGCACGTTGGGGAAGGTGCCGACCTGGTTCAACGTGCAAGCCAAGAACTTAACAATATTTTCGAAGGTGTGGGCACAATTTCCGGGCACATCAAAGACATTTCCGGCAGTTTGAACCAGCAATCTGCGACATTGGCTCAGATCAACAATGCGATCTCCGAGCTCGATCATGTGACCCAGAGCAATGCTTCCATGGTGTTGGAGACAACTGAAATAAGCAAATCTCTGCAAAACGATAGTGCCAAACTTTCTGATCAAGTCGCAAGCTTCAGAACATCGAAATCAGATGATGGTCAGTGGGACACATCTACCAATACGCTACAACGCGTATCTTGAACGCAAAAAGCCGCCCGATACCTCAGGCGGCTTTTCTATTTTTTTTAAAGCGTTAGATTACTCTTCGTCGAGCGATTCAACTGCTTTTTGAAGGTCATCTTTGGAGATTTCTTTTTCGCTCACATTGGCCTGCTCGGCGATGTGGTCGATTACCTTGTCTTCAAAGATTGGCGCGCGCAGCTGTTGCTGCATCTGCGGGTTTTCACGCACATAGTCAAAGAACGCCCGTTCCTGACCCGGATATTGGCGCGCCTGGTTCATGATCGCCTGTGTCATTTCAGCTTCTGAAACTTCCACTTCGGCTTTCTGGCCCAGTTCGGCCAACAACAATCCCAGACGAACGCGACGTTCGGCCAATTTGTTGTGCTCGTCCGTCGGCTCGACCTTCTCATGATCGTGGCCTTCAACTTCCGGGTTTTCTTCATGCCAGAGCTGGTGGGCAATCTGCCCGGCTTCGGCTTCGACCAGCGAAGGCGGCAAGTCAAACGTCACCAGTTTGTCAAGCTCGTCCAACATTGCGCGCTTCATCACCTGACGCGCTGCGCCAGTGTATTCCGCTTCGAGACGCTCCCGGATTTGACCTTTGAGGCCGTCCAGATCTTCGGCACCGAATTTGGTGGCCAACTCGTCATTGATCTCAGCGGCTTTTGGCGCTTTGACTTCTTTGACTTTCACCTCAAACACGGCGTCTTTGCCGGCAAGGTTTTCCGCGCCATATTCCTCAGGGAATTTGACGTTTACGTCTTTTTCGTCACCGGCTTTGACACCGATCAGCTGCTCTTCGAAACCGGGGATGAAAGACCCCGAACCCAAGGCCAATGGGTAATCTTCGGCAGCGCCGCCGTCGAAGGCTTCGCCGTCAACTTTGCCCAAGAAGTCGATGACAACTTGGTCTTTATCTTCGGCAGCACCATCTTTGGCTTCAAAGTCTTGCGCGGTTTCGGCCAAAGACGCCAGCGCTTCGTCAACGCTTTCGTCATCTGCTTTAACAACCAGCTTTTCGACCGAGATCGCGCTCATGTCGACTTCTGGAACGTCGGGTAGCGCCTCATAGGACATGTCGACATTGATGTCGTCGCCCTCTTTCCAATCGTCGTTGGTCATCTTGATTTCAGGCTGCATCGCCGGACGATCACCACTGTCTTCAAAGTGCTTGTTCATCGCGCCGTCGATGGTTTCCTGCATGGCTTCGCCCATCAGGCGCTGGCCAAACTGTTTTTTCAACAGCGGCATAGGAACCTTGCCCTTGCGGAAGCCTTTCATTTCGACTTCGGGCTGCGCTTCTACCAGCTTGGCATCAACCTTAGCATCCAGCTCAGCAGCTGTGATCACGATGGAATAGGCGCGCTTCAAGCCTTCGTTCAGGGTCTCGGTGACCTGCATGTTCGTCCTCTTTTCGGCTTGGCCGAGGCGCGCAGCGCCACAGCACATGTATAAATCTGCGCTCTTCTAAGCATGGGCGTCGGCCCGCGCAAGGTCATTTCTGTGTTGAATCGACCCACAGCGCTCCAACCAGGCAGAATTTGTCACTTTCGGCGCAATCGCAGTTGCAGACCTGCTTCTCCAAGGGGGTGTCGGATCGGTTTAAGGGCTGCCTTTGCCTTGTCTGTCTTTAGGAGCAGGAGCCAAGGTTCGACAATAAGAAGACCGTTGGCGTTTCGGTTGTTGCTGCGAAATTTAAGAAAAACTTAAGAAACAAGACCTGGCTGTCTTAACAAGATTTAAGGTGGCGTTAATCGCTTATTCCTATCCGTCTCTCTGAACCAAACCAGTAAGACGGATCTATAAAATGCTACACGAGATGCTTGACCCGAAGGCGACAGATCAACTGACGCCTCGCAAGAACGAGCGGTATGTTGCTTCCGCGCTCGCACATGTCACACAGGGTCACCATGCAGTACCATGCAAGGTAAAAGATGTGTCCGCTTCTGGTGCTATGGTCGAATTCAAAGCGGACCCCCGTCCCTTTCTAGAACACCAAATCGTTCGTTTTGCGGTTCCTGGAATTGGCTCTTGTGAAGCAAACCTACGTTGGATCGAGCCGTTCAAGGCTGGATTGGAATTTCGGATTTCTGAAGCCGAAAAACTGGTGTTGTCAAACTACTTACAAACAAGGTTGGCGGATCAGTTTTGATCCCGATTTTCGCGCGTGTCGACACAGGGAGCCGCCCAGAACCTGACACCTTTGCCGGTGGTACGGTGATCAAACTTGCCGTCCGGCGACCCTCGCATGGATATCTGGCGTGTAAATTCAAAGGGGGATCGTTTGTTTTGATGCGATTGAGGCGAACAATCGGCTAGTTTTCAGCGCAACAATTGCCGAGTTGCCACCTTTTTTCCTGCTCATTGTGATCCAACGTTGGCGCGTAGACGTAGTGATTGTATGACAATCGCAAGCCTAAATGAATTTTCTGCTGCGCCTGCCACAATCGGGCCGCCAAAATCGGGAAGATCGGTGCCGCAACAATCGCAAAAAACGCCAGAGCTAACAGTCTGGCTTGTTGCGGTTCGGGACAGCCGAGATCGCGCGGCATTCGCGCGGCTTTTTGACTATTTTGCGCCGCGCCTGAAGGGGTTTGTGATGCGTAGCGGCATGGGGGGGGCGCAAGCCGAAGAAATCGTCCAAGATGTGATGCTAACCGTGTGGCGTAAGGCGGCGATGTTTGATCCGCACCGGGCGCAGGCCTCGGCTTGGATATATCAAATCGCCCGCAACCGTCAGATCGACATCATCCGCAAAGAACACCGGCCAATTCCAGATGAATTGAAACACGATCCCGTGGCGGAGCCAGACGCAAGTCAGATTCTCGCGTTTGATCAAGAGGCTGAGAAACTGAAATCCGCAATCGACCAACTTGGTCCAGATCAAAAAGACATGATCGAAAAGGCCTATTTGGGCGACCTCACACATCAAGAGATCAGCGCCCAAACCGGCCTGCCGCTTGGCACTGTAAAATCTCGCATCCGGCTGGGGCTTCGCCGCCTGCGAAAAGAGTTAGAGGGGTTGCGTTAAATGAGTGCAATCACACATCATATTCCCGATGCCATGATGGCCGCCTACGCCTCTGGCAATCTGCCGCACCCGTTTGCTGTTGTTGTCGCGTCCCATGTGTCGCTATGCGCCGAATGCCGGGCTGCTCTTGGCGCCCATCAATCGGTTGGTGGCGCGCTGCTTGAGCGGGCTGACCATGTATCGGTATCGGCAGGGCTGAAATCCAATACTATGGCCATGCTTGACGATCCGGTGGTGCCCGAACCCATATTTGAGCGACAGGGAATTTATCCGGGGCCGGTTGTCGAAGCGCTAAAAGGAAAACCACCGCGATGGAAAACCCTTGGTATGGGGGTCAAACAGAGCATCTTGTCCGAAACCGGCGGCGGCTCGGTGCGGCTGCTTTATATACCAGCGGGCCAAGCTGTCCCTGATCACAGTCACAACGGACTGGAAATGACGCTGGTTTTGCAAGGCAGTTTTAGCGATGAAACCGGTCGTTTCCACGCTGGCGACGTCGAGATTGGTGATGAAGACTTGGAACACACCCCAATCGCCGATGCCGGTGACGCCTGTATTTGCCTTGCGGCAACCGATGCGCCCTTGCGGTTCAACGCTTTTGTACCACGCTTGTTGCAACCGTTCTTCCGGATTTAACGATTGTTGCGAAGAAGACCGAAACCGCCCGCAATTTGCGGGCTTTAATAGCCGTGTTATTTGTTTCTCCTTTTGAACCCGAAATCCAGAAAAACAAATCTGATCCCAAGGCCTTGGGCCCATCAAATGCTCGTCTTCAGCAAAATGGGAGACACCCAAATCGCATCTAAAGACAGACAACAAAAACCACTTTCAAAGCAGCCGTCATCGCCCTTGCCTAGGAGCCTTACTGACCACGATACACAAGCCAGTCGGGAAGCATATCAAACGCCTTGATCCCCCATGAAAACGGCCGTGGGAAATCGGTTCGGAACCGTTTACCATCCATCGCTTTCAATACGGTTTTCGCGGCTCTTTCAGATGTCATAAGCTGCGGCATCGAAAAACTGTTTTTATCGGTCAGACGTGTTTTGATAAATCCCGGGTTGATAATCCGCACGTTCACGCCCGTGTCTTTCAGGTCATGATGCATGGTTTCAGCAAGGCTGATCAGGGCGGCTTTGCTTGCGCCATATCCAACCGCCGATGGCAAGCCTCGATATCCGGCCAATGAGCCGATTAAAGTTATATCACCCTGATTTTTGGCAATAAACTCTGGCACGACATGCCCGAGCACCCGCAAGGCACCGGTCAAGTTGACCTCCACCATCCTCAGCGCCGCCTGATTGTCCCAGACCTTGGTATTTAAAGGATCATAGACACCGGCGTTATAGACCAGACCATCAATCGGACCAATGTTTTGTGCTGCCGTTGCAACCGACTGTGGGTCGGTAACATCCATAGGAAGAACCGTCGACTTGTCGTTACCACTTGAGAGGTCTTGTAACCGAGCCTTGGACCGCGCCGACAGCACAACATGCGCCCCGCCCTGAACCAGCCCTTTGGCAATTTCACGTCCAAGGCCTTCGCTGGCCCCGATCAGCCAATAAGTTTTGCCATGGAACCCGCTCACAACTCTGCCCGTGTTGCTTTGCAATTGGACACCAACGGCTTTGGAGGGGGTGGTTTGCGCTTAAACGGGGCACCTTTGAGCCAGAGTTTCAAGGCTTGCCAATAAATGAGAGCAACAACCCGAACCGCCCCAAACGGTCGACGCAGAGCAATTTTCACAAAGTCATATGATGATGCAGGGGTCCGCAAACCGTTGAGTGTCGCCAAAACACCTTGGTCGCCGTTTTCATAAGAAATCCGAATGTTGAAGGCCAGATCGGTCATCTCAAACCCAAAGCGATACTGGCCTGCGACTTGCTGAAACGGAGACACATGCATGAGCTTTTCGGCCTGGATAACTTCGCCACGTTTGATCGGGCGGAAATCCTCTTGGGCACAGAAATAACAATGGCGATGGCCAAAGGTATTGTTAACCTCGGCGACAAAGGCACGGGGTGTACCATCAATGACGGCGATCCAAAAACTTACCGGATTGAAGTGAAACCATAGAAAGCTTGGCTGGGTTAAGAGCAAAAGTTGTGCGCGCTCTACCGGGAATCCGCGGCTTTGCAACACGTCGCGAAACCACTCAACCCCTACCCCATGACCACGGGGGCCGCCGTGGTGGCGGTCATGGATTGAAAACAGGTTGAACCGATTGCGTGACAAAAGCGGCGGTGCGCCCGTTGTCATATCGGTCAGCACATAATCCACGCCATAGCGAAAGGCATTTTTCGATCGGCCGCGGCGGGCGTGATAGGTTTGGGCAGAAACAAGTTCGATCATACCAGTCATACGGCCTCCGGCCTATCGCGGATCACTTTTAAGACGCGTTTTTGAAAACAAAGTGATCCATCTGTTGGTCCGTTGCGTATCCCCCTCAAACACAATCACGAACGAGGACCGCATGTTGGATCAAACCCAAGGGCCACGCCGCAAGATCGCCATCGTTGGTGGCGGCATTTCCGGATTGTCAGCGGCCTATTATTTGTCGGCCCAACATGACGTGACATTGTATGAGGCGGCATCGCGTTTGGGCGGACATGCACGCACGGTTTTGGCGGGCAAGACGGGCGATCAACCCGTCGACACGGGCTTTATCGTCTTTAACTATGCGACCTACCCATACCTGACCCGCCTGTTTCGCGAATTGGATGTGCCGGTGATGAAAAGCGAGATGAGCTTTTGCGCCAGCATCGACAACGGCAAGATCGAATACGGTTTAAACAGTCTCGCGGCGATTTCGGCGCAAAAACGCAACCTTGTGCGGCCCGAGTTTTACAAGATGGTGTTGGATATTCTCCGCTTTGGCAAGGAGGCCGAAGCCGCCGCGACCAATGACGACAAGACCATCGGTGAATTGGTTGCCGAATTGGGTCTGGGGCGTTGGTTCCGTGACAACTATTTGATGCCAATGTGTGGCGCGATCTGGTCCACACCTGTGACCGATGTCGACGCTTTTCCGGCCAAATCCCTCATCCAGTTCTTTCGCAACCACGCGCTTTTGGCCGGAACAGGACAGCATCAGTGGTGGACCGTAAAAGGCGGTAGCATCGAATATGTTCGACGCCTAGAGGCCGCGATTTTGGCGCGGGGATGCACAATCCATACCGCAACCCCAATAGAACACGTCACCCGAGGCGGTACCGATGTTTCGGTTGTTGCCCAAGGCCACGGGGCACAAAAATTCGATGACGTGATCTTTGCCTGCCATTCCGACCAAGCCCTTAACATTTTGGGACACAATGCCACCTCGGGCGAAGCTGATGCGCTTGGTGCGATCCGATACCGGCCGAACACAGCCGTTTTGCATTGTGACGATCGGCAAATGCCAACACGACGCGGGTGTTGGTCTAGTTGGGCCTATCGCAGCCAAGATGGCGGCGTCGGCGTCACCTATTGGATGAACCGCCTGCAAAACATCCCCGAAAGCGATCCGCTTTTTGTGACTCTCAATCCGACGACACCAATCCCTGCTGATAAAATTTATGACCGCGTCGCGTTTTCGCATCCGGTTTTTGACAAAGCGGCGCTTCGGGCTCAGCGCCAATTGCGCGCCATGCAAGGCCAGAACAACACATGGTTCGCCGGGGCCTATAATCGTCACGGGTTTCACGAAGACGGCATCGCCAGCGCCATGCGGATTGTTCGCATGATGACCACACCAAGCGCCCTGACAACCAAAGGACACCCGCATGACATTGACGAACAAAGCGATGACATCTCAATTTCTGGAAACCTGCGCGCAACTGCGTGAGGGGCAATTGACACTGCGCACGCCAGATGGTGCGCGCTATCAGTTCGGGACCCGCGGCCCCGAAGCCGAGATGCAGATCCACGATTGGGCCGCGCTCTCGGCAATGGCGGCGCATGGTCAGGTCGGGCTTGGCGAGGCCTATGTACAGGGCTTGTGGGATACCCCTTCGATTGAGGGCTTGATGACGGTGGCAATGCTGAACCGCGAGCATTTGGGCAATTATGATCAGGCAAGCCCGTTCAATCGCGCCAAATTCCGTCTTGTTGACCGGGTTCTACGCGCCAATTCCAAACGTGGGTCGCGCAAAAACATTCGGGCGCATTACGACGTCGGCAATGAGTTTTATCAGCTTTGGTTAGATGAGGGCATGACCTATTCTTCGGGGATTTTTGAAGCCGGTGGCGACGATCTTGCCCAGGCACAGACCCGCAAGAACGATCGTGTCTTGTCGCGACTGAATGGCAAAGAAAGTGTTTTGGAAATCGGCTGTGGCTGGGGCGGTTTTGCCGAACACGCCAGCTCGGAAGGTCGCGCTGTGACGGGGGTGACCATCTCGCGCAATCAACACAGCTATGCCGATTGCCGGCTGGATGGACGCGCCGATATTCAATTGTGCGACTACCGTGATGTGCAGGGTCAGTACGACAACATCGTCTCTATTGAGATGATCGAAGCCGTGGGCGAAGCCTATTGGCCCAGCTATTTCAATACGTTGAAACGCAACCTCGCCGAAGGCGGGCGGGTGGTTTTACAGGCGATCACCGTGCGCGATGAATTCTTTGACAACTACCGTAGCTCTTCCGACTACATCCGGCAATTTGTCTTTCCTGGCGGGATGCTTTTGTCCGACCAAGTCATCGCCGCACAGGCAAAATCCGCCGGATTGCAGGTCAAAGACAACTTTGCCTTTGGTCAGGACTACGGCAAGACCTGCCGCATTTGGGCCGAGCGTCTGGTGACGCAGAAAGCCAAGATTGCTGAGCAAGGCTATGGCGAAAGCTTCTTTCGCAACTGGCAATACTACTTGGAAATCTGCGCGGCCTCGTTTGCGATTGGGCACACCAATGTTGTGCAAGTTGAGTTGGCCCATGCGTAACCTGACGCTGGCCATATTCTTATGTCTTGTCCCCTTTGCCAGTGCGGCAAGACCGCTGGCGTCGGCACTCCCTGAGGCAGAACTGCGGGGGCAAGCATCGTTGCGCTATTTGGGGGTCACAATCTATGACGCCAAGCTTTTTACCAACGGCGGATCGGCCTTGGATTGGTCACAGGATTTTGCGCTAGAGTTGACCTACAAACGCAACCTCACCCAATATGATTTGGTCGAAGCCACCCTGCGTGAAATGTCACGGATGGGCAATGCCACGCCCAGTCGGGCGCAACTTGAACGCTGCTATCAGGCCGTCGCACCGGGGGACCGCTATTTGGCCGTTAGTCGCGGGCCGGATCACCTGCGGTTCTGGCGCAATGACCGCGCGGTTTGTTCCTTGTCGTACAAGGGAATCAAGACGACGTTCATGGCCATTTTTCTTGGGGAAAACAGCCGTTCGCGGCGCTTTACCCGGTCTCTATTGGGGCAATGATGGTCTATCCTAGGGTCAGCCTATACGCCGTGATGTTGGCCTGTGCTGGCATCCCGCTCTACATCCATCTTCCACAATTTGCCGCAACCGAGCTTGGCCTTGGCCTGGGAACATTGGGCGCAATCTTGCTTGCGATCCGGCTGTTTGACGTGGTGCAAGACCCGCTGATTGGCTGGGCGATTGATCGTTGGCCGCATTGGCAAACCAAATTTGCAATGGCGGCAGCGGCGGGCCTTGCCATTGGTTTTCCGCTGCTGTTCAGCTTGCAAAGTGGCCCCTATATTGAAGCCGAATTGATTGGCGTGCTGATGCTTTTGTTTTCGGCATACAGTCTTGGTATGATCTTGCTTTACGGGCGCTCAGCGACCTTGGCAAAATCTCCTCATTCCCGCGACTTGATGGCTCTGGCAACCTACAGAGAAAGCGGCATGTTGGCTGGCGTTGTCGTTGCGTCGATTGCCCCCAGCATTCTGGTCGGGTTGGGACGCACGGGCCAAGGATATGGAGCATTTGGCGTGCTCTTGGGCGTGGTCGCTTTGGCAGCAGGGATTTTGACCAAACCAATTTGGACACGGCCCGCTCTGTCTGGGCACCCGATAAGTCTTGCTGCTCTGTCGCAGGCAGGAGGCGTAAAGCTGCTTTTACTGGCCGTTCTCAACAGCCTGCCTGTCGCCCTCACGTCAACTTTGTTTTTGTTCTTTGTTCAAGATCATCTGGGCCTGGCCAAACTGGCAGGTCCTCTGTTGGTCCTGTTCTTTGTCTGCGCCGGTCTGAGCGTCCCCGTCTGGGGGCTGGTGGCCCGCAAACTTGGAACCAAACCAACCCTGCTTATTGCCATGCCTCTGGCTATCCTAAGCTTTATCGGTGCGGCCTTCTTGTCCGCTGGCGATGCCCTTGGGTTTGCACTCATTTGCATGGCGTCCGGCGCGGCGCTTGGGGCGGATATGGTACTATTGCCGGCGCTCTTTAGCATTGCCCTCACAAAGGCTGGCCTCAACGCGGCGACCGCCTTTGGTATCTGGTCCTTTGCTGGCAAGTTGGCATTGGCTCTTGCCGCCGCTATTGCGCTACCGGCTTTGGAATTGCGTGGGTTCGTTCCGGCGTCTGACAACTCCCCCAGTGCCTTGGCCGCCCTTGTTGCGGCCTATGCGATCTTGCCATGTCTCTTGAAAACTGCGGCTTTTGGCTATGCCATGACGCTGCCCTCTGAAAGCACCTCCTGATGAAACTGATTGCTGCCTGTCTTTTGATCCTGCTGATTGCCATCATCGCAAAAACCTATCTGTTCAGCTTTCGATTTCAATCCCCCGACGATTACGTCGACAGCGGACCGCAGTTTGACCTGAAAAAGCATCTGTCCGGAGAGATTCTCTCCGAAGGCCTCATCTTTGGGCCCACTGGCAAAATGACCAATAGTTTTGTCGCCAAAATGGTTGGGGAATGGGAGGGAGACACCGGAACTCTGAGCGAAGAGTTTACTTATTCCAACGGCAAAACCCAAAGCCGTAAGTGGTACCTCACCCTCGGACCAAACAACAGGTTCACAGCAACCGCAGATGATTTGGTCGGCACAGCCCAAGGTATCATTTCCGGATCAACCGTTAAGTTGACCTATGATATCATCCTTCCCAAAGACGCAGGGGGCCATACCCTGCAAGCCACCGATTGGATGTACCTTACGGCCGATGGGGCGATCATGAATAAATCCGAGATGCGCAAATTTGGTTTGAAAGTCGCCGAACTCATCGCGACAATGCGCCAAGAGGATAACGATTAGGGGCACGATTGATCACGATTAGGACGGCGCGATTTAGCCCCAGTGCTCAATCCGTGTTTTGCAAGGAATAGGCCCCCCCGACGGTTCTCGCTGCCACTGGGTAAGACGTCAAACGAAGAGGTTCATTGACGTTAACACCGCGCGTTCAACTCAGTCCCGCATGTCTTGGTCATTTCTCACGCCAAATCACCGGTTGGCAATCTTATACGCGGTCTTGCGCAAAATCGCCTCTCTGCCCCTGAGTCTACTGGCCCATGACTTGCCGGGCATAGGCCGCAGCTTCGGCGCGAGATGATATTCCGAGTTTGGTATAGATGGTCTTGATATAGCCGGAGACTGTGTTTTCGGATATCTTCAATTCCCTTGCAACCTCGGCATTTCGAAGGCCAAGCCCAATAAGATCAAGGACTTCGTGTTCGCGATTGGTGAGCGCAACATCAGGCATGATCGGGGCTGTGGCTTGAAAATGGCGCATAATCCGATTGGCGATTGTCGGGGACAGCGCCGGCACACCCATCGCCACCTGACGCAATTGCGCGCTTATGATTGCCGGTTCGTGGTCTTTCAGAAGATAGCCCTGCACGCCTGCTGACAAGGCTTTCACGATGCTGGCATCATCTCCGGCCACTGTTGCAACCACAATAAGAGCATCGGGAGATGCCTGTCGGATTTCACTCAGAAGATCGAGCCCATGTCCATCAGGGAGGCCCAGATCCAAAAGAACCAAATCATGCTTTAGGTTTGCAATAAGAACGCGGGCCTCAGCAAGAGACGCGGCAAGCGTGATGTGACAATCGTCAAATGTGTCCTCAATGATGTGCTTTAGCCAAAGCCGGGTTTCGCGCACGTCTTCAAGGATCAAACAGGTTTTCATACACGGCCTCTATCTTGGGACTGAGAGGTTTTTCCAAGACGATTGACCCCAATTGTCAAACACAACCCAGCGCCACCGGGACCGGGTTCAACCGAGAAACCACCGTCCAGTTGCTCAACACGTTCTCGCATGTTTCGTAGCCCATTCCCGTCTCGCACATCGACGCCAAGCCCCTGCCCGTTATCGCAAATCGTGATGTCGATTTGTTCACGTCCTGCGTGCAATGCATAGGAAACCTGGGTGGCTTGGGAATGACGGATCACATTGGTAATCGCTTCGCGCGTCACCGCCTGAATGGTGGCGCCGACCTCTTCGCTAACGACCTGGCCCCGTAGGTCCGACACCGGCCATTCCAAATCTATCGACCGGGCAGTCAAGGTTTCGGCCATCGACAACCGCAGCTCGCTCAACAACAGGCCAAGGTCCGTTTGGGTTGCAGGATCGCCCGATATAATGCGGCGCAAATCGCCGAGAGTTTCGCGCACACAGGCATTTTTGCGTTCAGGATCGTCGCTGTGCAAAGCGCTGAGCAAATGGATGCTGATGTTGTCGTGAAGGTCGCGGGCAATGCGGGCCCGTTCGGTGGCAACACCGGTGTCATAGGCCTCCTGACCGCGCAACAATTCATCGACCAAGGCCAGTATTTCCGAAGCACGGTCACGGTCCTCGGCGGCAAAAAGACGATGGCCACGATTGGGGAGCACCAAACGAAGCGGGTCCATCCCGTCGATGGGGGGCGGAAGATCAAGCGCCCGGCCGAATTCAACCAGCGTTGGCGATTTCGGGTGTACATCGCTTGGCAGGCGTTCGATTTCCAACGGGTCAAACAGCTTGCGCAGGCTGTCTTGCCAGCGGGTTTCAGCCAGATCGAGACGATGCGCCCGAGAAATAAAATCCGCCATGGCCAGCAGGCTCACCCCTTGGTCCGGGATGGCTTTGGGCCGCCGAACAAGCAAAGCCATCAAACGGTCGCGCAAAGGCAAATAGAAAAAACCAACGACAAGAAGCGAGAGCGCCAACGCAGGTGTCCGGTCGAGCGCAAGACCGTAAATCAAAAGCGCGTCGAATGCCAAAAGCACACAGGCACCAAAGAAATAGAACAATAACAAAGACGACCATCGCGGCATGTCAAACAGGCGGTACTTTACCACCGCCAAGGCGACGCTTGCATAGACGAGGAAAATGACAGGAAACAGAGTTGCTTGCGAAACCAGCAACGGGATGCCCAACAAAATGGGCAAGGTGCGGGTCATAATAAACGCCCCTGCCCCCACGATCACCCCCAACCCCAACAGGCGCAGGGCAGCCCGAGCCAGAGCGTCTTGCCGCGCGGCCACAAATTGTATGGCAATAAAAACAAGAATCGCAATCATGAGGAGCAGCGTCGGGAGATAGTTCCTGATCTCAGTCGATTGCACCGCAAAAAGCTTCATGGCAACGTTCCACAGCACCAGAAGCACCACCGGAACCCAGATCATACGCGGGCCAAGGAGACGTATGGGATAAGTCGAAAAAACCAAGACAAGACCCAGCCCAAAGGTAACTGTGCCGGTTTGGTTGGTCACGCTGAGAGAGGAAAAGACCGGCAGCGGCAAGGCAAGTTCACGGCTTGAATAAACCGCCGCTGCACTTGCCGAAAGCTGAAGCCCGAGACCGGACAAAAGCAAAGCCGACTGAGGCCACCTTCGCGGGTTTAGCGACCAGACCCACCCCCCCACAAGCGTCGCCGCCAGACCACTCAGTATCTGAATCCAAAAGCTAAACGGCACATTCCATACGGCACGCGTAGGTTGGGCGGTTATGGTGGTTGTCCAATCGCCGTTTTCATTCGTCCCCGAAAGCGTCACCGGACCGGCGATTAGGGCCCGCCAAAGCTGATCTTGCGTGGCCATGAATGCCTGCATTTGGTCAATGCTCCCAAGGGTATCAGGCTCTTCGGTCAAGGTGGTGGCAGTGATGCTTAGCTCGGTTCCATCCGCGGCAACCAACCGATCAACAATCCAGCCCGCTTTGATCTCTGACGCGGGCCCGACCCCGGCACTTTCGAGCTGAACCTGTCCATCCAAAGTCAGCCCAAGATCGAGACCAAGAAAGGGTTGCTTGACGGTCAAGGCGAGGGCCGTTGCGCAAATCGCCAGAGCAACAAAAAAGATCGCACTTAAATACCGTATCGGAGCGTTGTGGGGTGCCATGAAAAAAACCTGCCTCGGTCGTGTAGAAAAAGAATCACCTCAATCGCTTCGACCGTTACGTCGTCACACTTAAAAACATGCATTCTAAATTAAGTTTTTCCAAGCGTCTGCCCCCCGTTCAGGGGGGAGACGACGATCACAGTTCCCGCATATTTAAGATTTAAAATTTCTTACGTGTTATCTTCATAGGAAACGATATGACCATTAACGCCAATGTTACCTTGGGAACGACCCAGTCTTTGGACAATCTCTCCGGGGTGGATGGATATAATACACCCGTCCAGACCTATGACCTTGGCGACGGTCGCGTCGTGTCAACGTGGCTCAATGGCGATGATTTCACCGGATATTATTCAATACATTCGATTGATGGGTCTGAGTTGGTGGCCGCGACCGCCTATGATCCGGATGGCGCATTTGATCCAGGGATATTTGGATCTGCGCAATCGGTCTTTGCAGTGACAACAAACTCAGACGGGTCGTTTGCGTTGCATTTCACCGCCACACCACCGCCTGCAGTTGGTTTTCCTCAAGGGGCAGATCACTACTCGGTTCAGATATCTGCTTCTGGTGTGCCCGCTGATCCGGTCGAGGTACCGTCTTATACGGCGATCATCACTGCGACCAACTCTGCAACCTTGAGCCTGAGCAATGGAACGGCCGCCATTGTATCAGACGCTGGCTTGACGGTGATTGACAGTACTGGTGCCGTGATCGGTGGGACATCGGAAGGGCCGGTCAACTTTTCGGACAGAAGTATCTACGGCCTGACCGAAACCCCCTCAGGCGGGGTATTTGTCGTGTCCGGCACGACAACGGATTATTTTGGCACAGGGTTTGACATTAAAGGTCAGTTCTTTGACGCCAACGGCCAAGCACTGGGAGACGCCTTTGAAATCGCGAACCCAGTGGATGCGGCCCCAACATCGAATAACCTTAACGGTCGGTTGAATGTCGCAACCTTATCGGACGGGCGGTATGCCGTTGTATTTGATCATCGCGATTCAGAACTGGAGGCTGGCGACAACTCAAGTGCCATTCATGTGATGATTTTGAACGCCGATGGCTCTGTTGCAGTTGGCCCCTTCCTTGGCAATCCCGATGCCGCAAGCGCCCGACAGTTTTATCCAACCGTGCACGCATTTGAGGACGGTGCCTTTGTTGTGGCCTATCAGACTGATGACGTGACGGCGGAAAATGTGAGCCCGCTTTGGCGCCTTCAGGTTTTTGACGAAAATGGAGTCGCACAGGGCGAGTCCTTCTTTCGCGGGCCAGATACCGACGCTCGGACAACGACGCATCTTGAAACAGTCGTTCTGCCCGACGGGCGGGGTTTGGTGATCGATCACGGCGGCGGGTCTACGGCCATTACCATTGGTGATGGCAATGGTAGCGGCACTCCAGTTCCAAGCAATGCCGCACCTGAGACGCCTGGCCTTGAGATTGAAGCCACCCCCGGCGAAGTCTTGACTGACACGTTGATTGCGACCGATGCAGATGGCGATTCACTGATTTTCTCAAACGGTGCCGTTGTGGCATCGCTTGGCATCGCAGCGGTGAACCCTGATGGCAGCTTTTCCTATACGGCCAATCCCGGAGCGTCAGGCACCGACACATTTACCTATCAGGTTGCGGATGGCACCAATCAACCGGTGATTGGAACCGTAACGGTTACGATCAACGCAACGCCAAACACGCCGCCGGTTATAGACCCCATCACACTCCGCGGGTCCGAAGACAGCACGCTCATGGGTTTGGCAACGGCTACGGACAATGAAAACAACGCGTTGTTCTACGGTCTCGGCGCGACACTGGCCACAAATGGCACCGCCTTCATCAGCGAAACCGGTGACATAACATACACCCCGAATGATGATTTCTTTGGGACGGATCGTTTCGACATCACCGTGACCGATGGCAATAGCGACCCCGTCTCGACCACCGTTTCCGTGGATGTCACAGCCGTCCAAGACGCGCCAATTGCACAAGATGACGCGGCCTCAGTGATCTCGGGAGACGTATTGACCACAACGCTAGAGGCATCGGACGCAGACGGCAATACGCTTGAATACATGCTTGAAACCGGCCCCACGCACGGCAGCGTCACAGTCTCTGCCGACGGAACTGCGGTTTACACCCCCGATGCGGGATTTGTCGGAAACGACAGTTTCGTTTTCAATGTGTCAGACGGAACTGACACCGCATCCGGGACGGTTTCGTTAGACGTTACACCGGCCTCTGTCCCCGCCAACTCTGAGACAAATCTCGCGGCTCTTGATGGCACCAACCTGAGTGGGCTAACACCCGGAGGGCGCATAACAATCAGCGACGGGACCGATCTTGGCTTTGCCGATTTGGTGGTGAACACCGGTACCGGACAGGTTACTTTCGGAACAGCAACTTTCAACGTTGATGCCGATCTGGACGCCAACAGTTTTGTTGTGGCCGACGCGACGGGTGGTGGGGTCGACTTGATCCTGCTGGATGAACTCCTAGGAGACGGAAACGATCTTGCCGATGGTGCAGCCGTCTCTGCGGGCATGGTCAACGGCCTTGGGCCAGAAGAGTTCTTTGCGGGGAATGGCACACGCGATTTTACAATCACATTGGACAGAGCAACATCGGGCTACGACAACGCCATCGGGGCCTATGTTCGCAACGCGGACGGCAGCATAACTGACGTACAAATTCTATTCGCAGATGCCCAGGCCGCCGGGATTGGCGCGACAACCACTCTGTCGAATATTCCCGACGACGGCACGTTGGAATTCTTCTTTATCCAAGACGCGGCTGCCGACGCTGCAACCCTTGGGGCCGATCTTTCAATTGGTGCAGATGGGGTTTTGTTGGATGGTGGCACAGACACTGGGCTGACAACCTATTTCTCAGAAGGCGGACTCAATAGCGACGGGGTCGAGCATTTTTTATCCGGAGCAATTGATGGCGGGGGTGAAATCCGCGTTGGGATCGAAGACCTCACAGGCGGAGGTGATCTAGATTATCAGGATATGGTCTTTACGGTTGGCTGGACAGACGACGGTATCTAACACTCTAATACGACCTTGGTTCAAAAGTTTTCTAGGCAACTAGAATGAAAGGAATTCTTCCACCGTTTCAGGTGGAAGCGCCTTGGACATTTTGAGACCAAGGGAGTGACTTCATATTCTAAGCGCGGACTTAACAACGAAAGGGATCAAACCGCCCTTTTCCACTTATGAATATAGACCGAAAATTCTGAAGTGTTCGCGATAACAAGCCATGGTAAAACACCAGTCGACACGACTCTGTCTCCAATTCATCAAAACAATAGTAAAAGGCGGTCCGGCCGCGTAAGTCACATCCACACACCATACTTCTCCTGAAAGTATTTTATAGCGCGCTTGTTTGATGCCATTCGATCATCACCGTTAAAAATGCTATTTCTCAGCGCATCAACGGTGTCGGTCTCCGCTTTTAAGCAAACCGGAATTCTTTTGGGGAGCCAAACTGGAATATTCCGTCTGGCAAAATGCCCAGATAACCAAATATCATCCACCATCCAAAGATCATCGGGTATGTCGTAGAACGCGTCGTCGAAAAAACGAGACGTTACTAACACACCCGCATACCCAAGAAGAATTTCAGTCTGACCGGCCTGAGCGACCAGCCCCCGGAAGGGCCGCGGTCCGGTGGGTGTTAACTTAAACTCCCGTAATCGCTGAATTGTTCTAAGAAGTCTATACCTTGGATCAAAGTATTCCTTACCCACTTTCGCACGCCTATGACGTTGTCCCAAGGGTGGGCCCGATACGATGTCATTAAGGTGACGGCCGTGGGTTGCGATACAACACTCCGGTTTCTCATTATGTGCTTGCAGCAACTTTTCCGCCCACCCGATAGGATACAAACGATCGTCATCACAAAAAACAATTGGCGTATTGGTTCCTTTCAACTCATCTGCAACATGCAATACTTTGGAAGCGGGTCCAAAATCATCGTCCACACGAATGAGGTTAACCTGAGGCGGAACACTGGGCAGTTGGCCGTTCCAATCAGGAAACCGTCGATAGGATTTAGGGATGTAAACCCTAATTTCTTCGACACTGGGCCCCTGTTGGCAAAGTGTTTCTAAGGTTTTTTGTAGTTTTTCGAACCTTGAGGGGATACTTGTAAGTGAAATAATTGTCATCTTATCTTGCCGAAAACCCACATTCTTGAATACTATGGAAAGTATCACTTTTCTCGAAATGTGTCACTCATTGAGTGTAGGCAACATCAAATTTCTCGATCACGCTCAAGCATTTTGAAGTGGTACAACAGTCAAACAAGATCGACATATATGTTCTTTTACATCAAAAATAAGTCACTAAAAAGTCGCCTGACATTCAAGTCTTTTCATTTTTGTTTTTCGGCTCATTTATTCCACCCAATTCACTGCCGATTGGCATCATCAGGGTTGGACTTATTTATTTGTGTCGCTCATTATGGAAAAATATGTGTTATCATACACTTGAATTGAGAAGCCAAGTTTGATTGCTTTGGCAAGTCTGTCGAGTCGCTGAGAGCGTGTATTTTTGATGCCCTTCGGGTTCCCGATTTTTTGTCCCAAACTGCGTTACATGCTTTTGAAATAGAAGCCTTGTTTACTGCGGACATCTGTCTTGCCTGACACAAGAATTGAAGAACTGAGCGATGCCAATTGTTGGGTCCTGCCCCTAGAATTTTGATGTTTGTTCTCGGAACTGATCGACAAAAACTACGATCATTGCTCCGTTTCCGGGTGAAACACGACCCCTGCCCGAAAAGAGCTGCCACCAGCAACGCGTTTTGAGATGCTGAAGTTCGTGCTGCGCTTTGAGGGACGAAGCGCAAAGCCAATACGCCCAACACGGGCGAAAAAAGTCAGTGACTTACCTAGAGAACGTGGTGCGGGTGAAGGGACTTGAACCCCCACGCCTTGCGGCGCCAGAACCTAAATCTGGTGCGTCTACCAATTCCGCCACACCCGCATCCTGATCCGGTGACTCGGGTCGCCCCGTGTCCGGTCAGGCGGGGTTTAACAAAGCTTTGAACCAAGTGCGAGAGGAAAATTGCAATAAATTTGATCTGATTTAGAGCTAAGAAAAAGCGCGACATTTACCAGTTCTTGCAATAATGTGGCCACAAAGAGGCAGAAAACATAAGAGGCAATACGCCAATGGAACCGAAAACGGTCCGGCGTGCTCTAGGGGCAGAATCCCACGCGCGCCATATTGCGCCTGAAGACGCTAGGAATGCGTTACCCGCCGGTATGGTGGTGTTAACGCTTGATGGTGCACTTCCGGTCGAATTTCTGAACGAAGGAGATCGTGTGATCTCCCGCAACAGTGGGGTCGCGACACTCGTTCGCGTCACCCGCTATCGCCGCACAATCCCAACAATTGCAATCAAGCATGGCACACTCGGCGTATCGCGCCCGGAACGCGACGCAATTGTGCCCTCAAGCCAAGAGATTCATGTTCGAGATTGGCGTGCCGCAACCTTATTTGGAGCAGATCAGGCGTTGGTTCCAGCCATTCGTTTGGTGGACGGAGAATTTGTTCGAAACGCTGGCAAGATGACCTTGGACTTGTTCGAATTGCACTTCGACGCGCCACAGATCATCTATGCCGACGGCTTGGAACTGGCATCGGCCACAAGGGTGACCGTACCTGCTTAACACCTACATGCCCAAGGAACAAAAGACCTTGGGCAATTGCTCCGGCAGATCTTCGGCTATCAAACCCGGCCCAAAACTGCGAGCGCACTCAGAGTGGAGCCACGCCCCCGCTTCGGCGGCCTCAATAGCGGTTAACCCGCGTGCCATTAGTCCTGTTATCATCCCGGCCAAAACATCCCCCGCCCCAGCGGTTGCGAGCCATGGGGCTGCACTGTTGTAAACACAAGCATTCACGGCACAATACCCGTCTGGTGCGGCAATGACCGTGTCTGCCCCTTTATACAAGACAACACATCCCGCGCGTTTGGCCGCTTCAAGAGTGGCCGCAACCTTGGAAACCCCCGAATCTTTTTTGAGCCTGTCGGCAATGTCGGGAAACAATCGCGCAAATTCGCCTCCATGCGGGGTCAAAACACAGTTCTCATGCAAAGCGTCGAACAAAAGTTCAGGCTTGCGTTGAAAACGAGAAAGCGCATCCGCATCAAGAACCGTACCGCGCTTGGCCGCAAGTGCATTGCGGACCAAATCCGCCGTGGCCGGCCCAAGTCCCAACCCCGGCCCAAGACAAAGTGCATTGATCCGGTTATCTTCAAGCAGTTCGGACAGCCCATGGGTGCCGTCGATCCCACGCACCATGATGGCATTCAAATGGATGGCATGTTCGGTCACCGCGCGCATTGGGCAACCAACCGTCACCAATCCGGCCCCAATCCGCAGCGCCCCCCGCGCCGCAAGCCGTGCCGCGCCGCCCTGCCCTGGCGGGCCTGACAAAACCAATGCATGACCATGGTCAAACTTGTGCCCCGCCCTTTTGTCGAGAGCGGCACAAAACAAGTCTACAGACCGACCGCCCCTTGCCTGCGGCGGCTCCAAAAGGCGTACATGCCCCTCCACAGTAACAGAGGCGCCTGACGCGCTGTCATACTCCGGCACACCAGCTAAGGGCACGACGACCAATTTTCCCGAAAAATCCGGACCGACATTCAAGTAATGCCCAAGCTTTGCGTTATGAAATGCAACGGTTAAGTCACAACTGACAGCCCAATCCATAGACCCCAGTGGCCGATCGGTCATTCCCGCCCCAAGATTTTCCTCTGGCAAAAGGAGTTTCCCTGTGTCCGAAGAGACACCGGTTGGAATATCAACGGCAACACAGCGTAATTTTCGACCATCCCGCACCACCTCACGTGTCCAATTATCCCGGACATGGCGTAATATTCTTGCCACCTCAATAGGAACGGGCCGCGTCAAACCTGTTCCAAACACCGCATCCACGACCACCTCCGGTGCGGGCTTTTGAGCTAGCTCCTGCCAAGGCTCAATCCGCCCTCCAAGGTCAATCCAGGCGGCATAGTTCCCGACCGCATCCCGAGACGCCTCCGTCGGAATGGCGAGGCACCAAACATCAACCTCCCACCCCCGCTCTTTCAACACCCGCGCCACGACAAAGCCATCACCGCCGTTGTTTCCCGGCCCGCATAAAACGACCGCCCTGAGCCGTCTTTCATCTTGCCCAACAAACTCAGGGGAGCGCGAGGGCTTGGCCCCTCGCTCCGTCTCACCCGCCAATTCCGGCCACTCTTGGAAAATCGCGTCGACAACACCTTGCCCGGCACATTCCATCAGCTCCAACCCTGTGACCGCCCCTTCTTCGATTGCCGCTTGTTCAATTGCCCGCATCTGCGCCGCTGTCAGCAATTCTGTCATCATTCAAATCTCCGCGATTCACTTTCGCATATTTTTTAAGCATTTCGCCCAATTTACAGGCGTGATGAATTTTTCAGCACATCAAAAGCAACCTGCGTCACCCTATCCGATTGTCCCGGCCCAATAGAAGTGGTCTCCCTCTGCTCCAAGAAACGGGATTACATGAGAGGAGCCAACGGCCATGAAAAAGATCGAAGCGATCATCAAGCCATTTAAGCTCGATGAGGTAAAGGAAGCCTTGCAAGATGCCGGCATTCAGGGCCTTAGCGTCGTCGAAGTCAAAGGCTTTGGACGTCAAAAAGGTCATACCGAGCTGTATCGCGGTGCGGAATATGTCGTCGACTTTCTGCCCAAAGTAAAAATCGAGATCGTTCTGGATGACGATCAGGTTGATGGGGCCGTCGAGGCCATCACATCTGCGGCAAAAACCGACAAAATTGGCGATGGCAAAATTTTTGTCTCCCCTGTTGAGCAAGCCATCCGCATTCGCACCGGCGAATCCGGTTCGGACGCTCTGTAACACCACACGTTGGGGCGCAAAGAGGTCATCGAACCGCATCCGCGCCCCGCTCGTCATTTAAGTACAACGCAACCAAGGGAATAGTGATATGAGCGCACAAGATCTGCTCAAGCTGATCAAAGACGAAGACGTCGCATATGTCGACATTCGTTTCACCGACGTACGCGGCAAGCTGCAGCATGTGACCGTCGATGTTGATCTCGTTGACGAAGACTTCCTCGAAGAAGGCTTCATGTTTGACGGCTCCTCCATCGCAGGCTGGAAATCAATTGAAAACTCGGACATGAAACTCATGCCCGACTGTGACAGTGCCTATGTTGATCCGTTCTATGCGGAAAAAACCATCTGCGTTCACTGCTCGATCGTTGAACCAGACACCGGCGAATCTTATGAGCGTGACCCACGCGGCACCGCCCAGAAAGCCGAAGCTTACCTGAAGTCCTCTGGCATCGGCGACGTTGCTTACATGGGCCCAGAAGCCGAATTCTTCCTGTTTGATGACGTTCGTTTCTCGAACACAATCAACAAGGTATCCTACGAAGTTGACGCAATCGACGCCTCGTGGAACACCGACACCGAATACGAAATGGGCAACACCGGCCACCGTCCGGGCGTTAAGGGTGGTTACTTCCCTGTGAACCCAATCGACGACGCTCAGGACATCCGTTCCGAAATGCTGTCGACCATGAAACGCCTCGGCATGAAAGTAGACAAGCACCACCACGAAGTGGCGTCCTGTCAGCACGAGCTGGGCCTGATCTTTGACAGCCTGACCAAACAGGCCGACGAGCTGCAGAAATACAAATACGTGATCCACAACGTGGCTCAGGCGTATGGTAAATCCGCAACCTTCATGCCCAAGCCCATCTATGGTGACAACGGCACCGGCATGCACGTAAACATGTCGATCTGGAAAGACGGCAAGCCTTTGTTTGCTGGCGACAAATACGCCGACCTGTCTCAGGAAGCGCTGTATTTCATCGGCGGTATCCTAAAGCACGCGAAAACCCTGAACGCCTTCACCAACCCTTCGACAAACAGCTACAAGCGTTTGATCCCAGGGTTCGAAGCCCCCGTTCTGCGCGCCTATTCGGCCCGTAACCGGTCTGGTTGTGTTCGTATTCCATGGACCGAAAGCCCCAAAGCCAAGCGCGTTGAGGCCCGTTTCCCTGATCCAGCGGCAAACCCCTACCTGTGCTTCGCAGCCCTGCTGATGGCTGGCCTTGACGGCATCAAAAACAAGATTGATCCCGGCGAAGCCATGGACAAAAACTTGTATGATCTGCCTGCCGAAGAACTGGCCGGTATCCCAACTGTCTGTGGGTCGCTTCGCGAAGCCATGGAGAGCCTGGAAGCCGATCATGACTTCCTGATCGCTGGTGACGTGTTCACCAAAGACCAGATCGAAGGCTACATTGCCCTCAAAATGGAAGAGATCGAGCTGTACGAACACACGCCACACCCTGTTGAGTTCGGCATGTACTACAGCTGCTAATCCATCTTGGATTTCAGATTTGGAAAGGCCTCCGGTTTCCGGGGGCCTTTTCTTTTGACCTTGTTTCTTTGGTCCAAGCGCCCGCTCAGCGCCACATTATTGCCTTGAATTTTAATCAACACATCGCGTTTTTGGGGCATTTCAGTGTCATTTTGGGCTGATTTTGTCAAAAAGGCCCCCTTTCAACACCTTTGTGGCCAAAACTAGGGCAGCGTGACGCAGTCCCGTCACATTTCCCTCTCCCTTGCCCCAGCACTGCCTTGCTTGACGGTAATACAGGTGTTTCAGGCAACCACCTTCAAAGGAGAGAGAGGGCATGCAACGTTCATTGGCCACAACAGCAACCATGATCTTTACCGAAGATCGGTTTGTTTCCCTGTCCAAGGTGGCCGAAATTCTGACCACGGCCCTTTTACGTGTTAAAGAGGTGGTTGCCGCAGTTGAAACCACACAAAACAGCGTCATAGTAACCTGTGACCGGTTTTGCGCCCATCTTGAGGTTGTCTATGGGGATCGTGAAACCAATCTGACGGTTTGTGTCGCGGATCGAAATGACGCGCTACAAACCGATACCGATACAAAACGCGCCCATCTCGCGTTTTTACTGTTTCCCCTGGCGCTCAACCTTCCGGTCACATTCCTTGTTTGGCCGAGTTCGGATGTGCGTATACCACGCTTGCGGTTTATCGAAGGCCTCGCAGACAGTTTTTCACCCCACAAAGACTCGATCAAACCGCGGGAAAGGCCCGCCGAAGACCTCCCCGACGAAGACGATCTGCGCGAGATGATAAGGCAGGCCTCTGGCAGTTTAACCGGCGCAAATAGTCTCGCTCCGCCGTCAGCGCCAAAATCCATGTTTGAGCGTCTCGCCGACGCCGCCCGACCCGTTCTCAGCAGCCTACACTAAGAATTCGGCCAATGCTTCTTGATCGCTGCTGCCATATAATCCACCGGTAGGCTTTCCACCCCCGACCGGCCCTTGGTGACAAAACCGACAAATCCTAAATTTGTGTGCGGCTCGATCGCGTGTACGGCAATTGCGTCCGGCACAATAAGCCTTCGACCATAGGCCTCTTGTTGTGGAAGCGACAGACCCGGCATCGCCAAATTGATCAGCTCGGTACAGAACAAACAGGACTGAGACGACAGGTCCATGTGCATATCAAAGGGCTTTTCGTGCTGGTCAAGCAACGTCGCTAGTGCATATCGCTGCTCCGCCTGGTCCAACCGAGGGCGCAAGATCGCGACGCTATCAACGTCAAACACCATATCGGGTCGGGAAAATGTGACCGCTGGCGGTGTGCTTTCGAAAAACACCTCGCCGTGGCCTATACGGTCGTGAAACGGCCGCATCGCTGGCAGGTTCCAAAACCCGCGCTGTCGGAGCTGAGCTTCCGTGCCGAGGTAAACCAGCGAATGTGAGAAATAGCCCGGAATCAAATAGCCGCTGATCTGGCTTTTGTCGCTCACCAGCAAGATATCCAGCGGGCGCAGATGATCCATCACATAGTCCCACGCCTGTGGTTTGTCCTTTAGATAGGGGCGGCGCAGGATTTGAGGTTTGTTCAAAAGAGCGGCCTCATCCGCCTTAGGCTCCATGATTTCCACCATCGGGTCGGGATAGATTTCAAGCGCGTTGCAACATCCTTGGACAAGCTCGCTGGCCTTTGTCGCTTGGGAGGTTGGTTGCGCCACATAAGGGGCACAGGCCGCCAAAAAGGCCAAGACACCGGTCACTACGGTCAAACGCATCTGTTGCCAAATCGTCATAGCCTCTCCTTGATCCGGCCAGACCTTGTTCTGTCGTAAAGGATGCTCCTTGGCGGTGAATTTTTCAAGCTGACCGCGCCCTTCGCCCTTGCGGCATTTGCGCCCCTACCCCGCGGTCCAAGTCGCCCATAGTCAGGAATTCCCCCTTGGCCACTTGCCCCTAAACCGGTTAACGTCGCGCTGAATTTATACTTATGTCCGGAGAGCCTCATGCGCCGTTTCGTTACCGCCCTTTGCCTTTCATTATTGACCGCAGGCCCCGCGCTCGCCGCAAGTTGCGGCAATGACAGTTCCGGGTTCAACGCCTGGAAAAAGGAATTCGCCCGCGAGGCTCAGGCGGCAGGTGTCAAACAAAGGGGCATTGATGCGTTGATGGCAGCAAGCTATTCACACGGCACGATCAAGGCCGACCGTAGCCAAAAGGGTGTTAAGTACAGCTTTGATAAGTTTGTGAAAATCCGTCTCGGGTCGCTTGATGGATTTGCTGCAACGGCGCGCAAGCGCAAGGCCCGCAATGCCAATTTTTATGCCAGTCTTGAGAAACGCTATGGGGTGCCCGCCGGTGTGATCATCGCCATCCATGGCATGGAAACCGCCTATGGTAAGTTCATGTGGCCCAAAAAGGCCCCGACTGTTGTGTCGTCCATCCTGACTGTGGCCTATGATTGCCGCCGCTCCGCCTTTTTCACCCCCCATGCGATGGCCGCGTTGAAAATGGTAGATCGCGGAATGCTTAGCGCCAGCCAAAAGGGTGCCTATCACGGCGAATTGGGTCATACCCAGTTCTTACCTGGCAACGCCATGCGCTACGGCGTTGATGGCAATGGCGATGGTCGTGTCGATTTCTACAAAGAGGCCGATGCCCTGGCCTCAACCGCCAACTTCCTGCGCCAAAAAGGCTGGAAGCCTGGCAAAGGTTACCAGGAAGGGCAACCAAACTTTCGTGTCTTGAACGAATGGAACGCCGCAACCGTGTATCAACAGGCGATTGCCGCGTCTGCCATCCGCATTGATCGCTAAGATTTACCCGACGTTAACCATTACGGCACATCTGGTTCGCTAAAATACTGTTAAAATCACTATTCCGCCTGATTGTTACCCAAATCAGGCGGAATAACAGGTCCTCAAGATGAATTTTATTTCAATGAGGACTCTTATGTACGCCACCGAGCATCCATATGCGGGGTTGATTTTACCCGACGCACAGGATCTGGACCCTCGTCCGTACCTGAACGCTGCGCGACGTGTTCTGGCCAAGCTAGATCCGCACCCAAATGGTGGATCACGTCTCAGCGAAAGCGCGGATACGGTACGCGGTGGATTCTTCGGCCTCCGTGTCACCCCACAAGAAAACAGCGACTACGGCCCCCGAATGGTGCTCGAAGTGGTCACCAGCGAAGGCACGCCCACAGAAGACGAAGCCGCTGCGCAAATTTTGTCTGACACTGTGTTGAGCGCCCTCAAGGACTCGCCTGCCGATATCATCGAATGGTACTCCCCTGACGTCTTGCTTGATGCCGAAGATTTTGTGCGCTTGCGCAGCTATGTGTCGCCCAAACGCGGACGGGTAAAACCGAACCGCCCTGCTCGGCCCGTGGAAACACAACCTTTGCCGGGCCCCGCGCCTTTGCCCAACCCGGTCACCGAAACATTGGTCCTAGGAGATCATTTCGACGAAGAGCCGCTGGAACGGAATATTTTGACCGAGCTTTATGACACTCCACAGGAAAAGATGGAGGTGCCTGCGGCAACACCGGAAACAGACCTTTCCGATCAAGCCCAAGCCTCAAGGCTCAGTGCTGCAGGATGGCTGATTGCCGCCATTGTGGCCATCGTCTCATTTCCTGTGGGTGTGGCGATGTTCATCGTTGGCCTCTACCGCGGTATGGATTTTCGCCTTGTATCACAGGTGATGGTCGTGACCATTCTGTTTGCCGTCCTCTACAACACAGATCGTCTTCACCTGGTCCTGCGTCAATTCTTGCAGTAAGCCCGCAGCGCATCCTCACGTTTCAAAACAAAGCTGTGGATGGAAAACACCACAGCTTTGGTTTTTGGCAACCTCAGAATGCATTGCCGTTCGCACCGTAGATAAGGTGCAGTGTCCGGATTTGCCGGTGGTCGCGGATCAGAAACCGCCCGAGGTTGAAACAAATCCGGGTCGTCGTTCCAAAGCGCGTTCCAACGCCAAAGCGGTTTTTCCGGGCGTACACCATCAAAAAGCCGCTGAACCCGTTTGGCAATATTCGGGTCGTAATCAGCAACCGACCCATGGATATGGGTCAGCGGGCGATTGAACTTTTCTGATAACATCCAACTTGCCGGAAAGCACAGAACCGCTGCCGTCAACATATGTTCAGTCACGCCTTCTTGGAGAATACAAAAATCCTCTTGTACTAAATTTCCAATCGTTTCCAATGCACTGCCCTGCGACATTGATGTGGAAACCCCTGTGGGATCTGTCACATGATGTGAGGTTTTGGAAAACTCTAACGGTAGATTTTGCAACACGACTTCCAAGAGCTCCTGGACCGCTGCAACCGCATCTGGCGACTGAGCTAAAACCTCTTTTGGTCGCTCCTTGATCAACTGTCGTCGAAGGGAAATTTGCTGTTCATAGGTCTCATCGACTTGCAGCCAATCCGCCATCTCCAAAGGTGCAATGCCGGGCAATGGCCTCGGTTTGGAGACATCAAAGGGTAAGCTCTGATTGACTATCAAAGGTTGATTGAAGCTGTTTACGAATGCCATTTTGACCACACAAGTTACGCAAAATTTCCGGCACGTTCTACGAACTTGTCCCGCAATCTGAGAACCGAATTGTCACCTGTGTATATATCTAGGTCCGACAAGGAAATCCATTTCAACGCTTTGGATTCAGCGGTGATTTGAACCTCCCAATCATCCGCTTGCATCAAAAAACGGACATCGAAATGAAGATGCTCTGGCTCTTTTGAATTTGCAGGTATGCTGTGAACATCGAGATCAAACACGTCGGGTGACAGGAAGGAAATCCGAGCAAGACCCGATTCTTCATAGGCTTCTTTCTGCGCGACAAACCGAACGTCACGAATCCCGTCACAATGCCCGCCAAGTTGCAGCCAACGGTCCAACTTGGCGTGGTGGGTCATCAACACCGCCTTTTTGTCGGGAGATAAGACAAAGGCCGACCCAGTAACATGGCCACCAATAGAGGGATCACGTGAGTAACTAGCCGCGCCATTTTCGTGTAAGAACGCCGCCAATCGGGCTTTTTCGCCTCGTTCGCGGGCATCATCATACATAAAAAAACCGATATCGTGCAGATTAGTCATGACTTGGCCTCGACAATTCTGCCCACAACCCGTGATGATCCGAACCGTTTTTGTCGAGACGAGACACCGTTTGCGCATAACCCGGTGTTGTCAAAACATGATCGATCCCAATGGGCAAACCGATCACTGGCAAATGAAAGCTCGCCCTGTAAGGGCCGACCCGTTTGGTTCCTGACGCGCTTTGCACTTGACGTAAAGTATATGACCACGCCACCGCATTAAAATCACCGGCCATAACTATCGGCCCGTCTAAAGTTTTTAGATAAGGCAACACTTGCTTGACATGATCGGCCTGCCCCTTGGGCCATGGCCAACTCAGATGAACGGAGACTACCCAAACAGGCCCAAACGGTGTCTCCACCTGCATTCCGGCCAAACCATCTCGGGCTGAGCAAAACCCGCTGCCTTCGATTTTTGGATGGCGAGACAGGACAGCTTCCCCCAAAGCTTCCCCCAAGGGACAAAGGTGTTGTGACGGGTAATCAGGGCGTAGAGCGTCAAGTATTGGTCGATTGGTGACTGAAACTTCTTGAAATGTTACAAAGTCCGGCAGCCTTTGACGCACCACCTCAAGAACCCCGGCCCCGTCGTCACTTCGGTTGAATAGCAAGTTTTGCTGGTAAAGGGTGAAGTCGAAATCGCTTGTGCCCCATTGAACTGACTTAACCACATGGGTTGTAAAGAGGCCGAGACAGAGCACTGTGATGCCCCACCGGATCAAGCGCGCCCCGTCCGACCAAATGGTCGCCAAGGCGCAAGTCACCGTAAACTCAACCCGAAACACCGCCAGCGAGTCCCCGATCGGGTGCCATTTTCCGGCAAATCCGACCAACACCGCAAGCCCAGCCAGTATTGCAACAGCTTTCACCAAAACCGTCAAAGCGCTCACCTTCCCGTCATCAGACCGACACATCCCTTGTGTGTCGCCACTTTGGCGCTCAGTTTTAGGGCAACGCCACAGACATACAAACACAAGATCGGGGCCACCCCCGATACAGGATTTAAAATGCCCACTGAACGTATCACCTTCCAAGGCCATGACGGCACGCTTGCCGCTCGGCTTGACCTGCCCGATGGCCCGCACCTAACTACGGCGCTGTTTGCGCATTGTTTCACTTGCGGCAAGGATATTCCCGCCGCACGCCGAATTGCCGCGCGTCTTTCGGCGATGGGGATCGCGGTTTTACGATTTGATTTCACAGGGTTGGGCCATAGTGAAGGCGAGTTTTCAAACACAACCTTCACCTCAAACGTTGCCGATCTGCGCGCCGCCGCCGCCTATCTGGAAACGCGTGGCATGGCCCCTAGCCTGTTGATTGGCCATTCACTTGGCGGGGCGGCTGTGTTGCGCGCTGCGCCTGATATCGCCTCCGTCAAAGCGGTCACAACCATCGGAGCGCCGTTTGACCCCGGACATGTGACACATAACTTCGGCGATGCGCTTGATGAAATCGCCGCCAAAGGCAAGGCCGAAGTCATGTTGGGCGGACGCCCCGTTACCCTTGGCCATGACTTTGTCAAAGACGTCGAGGCCGAAACGCTTGGTCCGATCATTGCGACAATGAAACGTGCGCTTCTGGTGCTTCATGCGCCACGCGATGAGATCGTCGACATTTCCAATGCGACCGAGATTTTCACCGCCGCCAAACACCCCAAAAGCTTTGTGACGCTTGATGATGCCGACCATTTGGTCACCGATCCCTGTGATGCGGAATACGCCGCCGACGTGATTTCGGCCTGGGCTGGTCGCTATCTGGACCTGCGTCCACCTGCTCCGCCAATTGGGGCCCCCGAAGGTGTCGTGCGCGTCAAAGAGGCCGACCCGGCCGGGTTCCTGCAGGATATCCAGCACGGGCCGCATCACCACGCCGTCGCCGATGAACCGCTAGCCTATGGCGGGACAAATCGTGGCATGTCGCCCTATGGGTTTGTCGCCTCGGGTCTTGGGGCCTGTACCTCGATGACGATCCGTATGTATGCGCGTCGCAAAGGGTGGCCGCTTACCGGGATTTCTGTGGATGTGGTCCATGACAAGGTTCATGCGCAAGACGCAGAAACCGCCAAAGACACGCGGGTTGATCGCTTTGTGCGTCGCATTTGTTTTGATGGCACTCTGAGCGAGGATCAAATCCAGCGATTGTTGGAGATTGCCGATAAATGCCCGGTGCACCGGACCTTGGAAAAGGGTGCCCAGATCGACACGGAACTGGCGGTATGCCCGTCGGAATGACCCCCTCCGCGCCCCTACCCCGCCTCGTCCAAGACTGTTAGGGCGTGGCGGAAGAGGAAGTGGAACTCTGACGCGCTTTGCGGTGCCATACGCGACAAGAGCAAAAACCGATAGTTGTCTGCATCCGCCATGCGCAGTGCAGATGACAGTGCCAAAAGCCAGCTTTCATCAAAGCTTCGATTGCCATCACCGGGAGCGTTGAACGCAGGATCCCGCGCCAAAAGACGTGGCATGGCGGTCAACATCGCCGCCACAGCTTCCTCGGACTGACGCATGCCAGCCTCTTGGATATGGGCCGAGACAATGCGCAATGTTTCCAGAAATGGATCGTAGCTAACATCCATATGTTGCACCCAAAGGCGCGACCAATAGGCATGAGCCGCTTGACGAGTTACCATGATGATCTCCTGTACCTTTGACCAGAGCTATGGTATCCGAGTGTTTCGGTCAAGTTTTTAACGAGCACAAAAAAAGGGCCCCGAAACCTCGGAGCCCTTTCTTGATTGTTTGTCGCTTACCTTAGTCGATGCGCTTGAGCAGCTCATCAAGGGATGCTTTGGCGTCACCGTAGTACATGCGGGTGTTTTCCTTGTAGAACAGCGGGTTTTCGATGCCGGAATAACCGGTACCCTGACCACGTTTGCTCACAAACACCTGCTTGGCTTTCCAGCATTCCAGAACCGGCATTCCGGCGATGGGCGAGTTGGGATCTTCCTGAGCGGCCGGGTTCACGATGTCATTGGAACCAATAACAATCGCAACATCGGTCTCTGGGAAGTCGTCGTTGATCTCATCCATTTCCAGCACGATGTCATAAGGCACTTTGGCTTCGGCCAAGAGTACGTTCATGTGACCGGGCAGACGACCGGCAACGGGGTGAATCGCGAAACGCACCTCTTTGCCAGCGGCACGCAAGCGGCGGGTCAGTTCAGCAACGTTCTGCTGGGCCTGAGCCACGGCCATACCGTAACCGGGGATGATAACAACGCTGTCGGCTTCTTCCAAAGCTTGGGCAACGCCGTCCGCATCGATCGCAACCTGTTCGCCTTCGACTTCCATCGCCGGACCAGACGCGCCGCCAAAGCCACCAAGGATAACGCTGACGAACGAGCGGTTCATCGCCTTACACATGATGTAGCTTAGGATCGCACCGGACGAACCAACCAACGCGCCAACCACGATCAACAGATCGTTGCCGAGGCTAAAGCCAATCGCCGCCGCGGCCCAACCGGAATAGGAATTCAGCATCGAGACAACCACAGGCATGTCCGCGCCGCCGATCCCCATGATCAGGTGATAGCCGATAAAGAACGCCAGCAAAGACATCAGGATCAATGTCCAGCCGCCGCCAGTGCTCATGTAGATGGCCAGCAGGATCAGCGAGCCAACGGCCGCCGCTGCGTTCAGCATGTGACCGCCGGGCAGTTGAATCGCCGAGGAGGTCAGCTTGCCCGAGAGTTTGCCATAGGCCACAACCGAGCCGGTAAAGGTGATCGCACCGATGAACACACCCAAGAAGACTTCGACCTGAAGAATGCCGATTTCAACCGGAGTTTTATGCGCAACCTTGGCCGAGAAGCCCTTGAGCGCGTCGATGCCAGCCTGATCCAGACCGGCGACATTGTTCATCACCAGTTCGGCGTTGTAGCCAACAAAGACCGCCGCCAGACCGACAAGCGCGTGCATACCGGCCACAAGTTCCGGCATTTGGGTCATTTCGACTTTGGTGGCCAGCATGTACCCAATGGCACCGCCAGCAACGATCAGGATGACCGACAGCCACCACAACCCAGCACCGGGGCCGATCAATGTGGCGACAACCGCCAGAGCCATGCCAACGATGCCGTACCATACGGCGCGCTTGGCGCTTTCTTGTCCGGACAATCCGCCCAGTGACAAGATAAAGAGGACAGCCGCGACCACATAGGCCGCTGTTGTAAATCCGTAATCCATTGTCCTCTACTCCTTAGGATTTCTGGAACATGGCAAGCATGCGCCGTGTCACGAGGAAGCCACCAAAGATGTTGATCCCTGCAAAGAAGATCGAAATCGCGGCCAGCAGAACCACCAAGAACCCGCCGCCCGATCCGATTTGCATCAGAGCGCCAAGAATGATGATCGAGGAAATGGCATTGGTCACAGCCATCAGCGGAGTGTGAAGCGAATGCGCAACGTTCCAGATGACCTGGAACCCGACAAACACCGCCAGAACAAACACGATAAAGTGTTGCATGAAGCTTGCCGGAGCAACAAGCCCGACACCAAGGATCACTGCTGCACCAACCGCCAACAGGGTGACCTGCTGTTTGGTTTGCGCTTTGAATTCAGCAACTTCTTGGGCTTTCTTCTCTTCTGGTGTCAGCTCAGGAACAACTTCCTTGGGCTTGGCCGCAATCGCCGCAACCTTGGGAGGAGGCGGTGGGAAGGTGATTTCACCCTGATGCGCAACAGTCGCGCCGCGGATGACGTCATCTTCCATGTCATGATTGATCTGGCCGTCTTTTTCAGGGGTCAGGTNNGTCATCATGTGACGGATGTTGGTCGCGTACAAAGTTGACGACTGGGCCGCCATGCGCGATGGGAAGTCGGTATAGCCGATAATGGTCACGCCATTTTCGGTGACGACTTTCTCGTCCATCACGGTGCCTTCGGCGTTGCCGCCTTTTTCGGCCGCAAGGTCAACGATAACCGAACCCGGCTTCATCGCTGCGATCATATCCGCCAACCAAAGCTTGGGCGCTTCGCGGTTGGGGATCAAGGCGGTGGTGATGACGATATCGACCTCTGGGGCCAATTCGCGGAACTTGGCAAGCTGCGCTTCGCGGAACTCGGGGCTTGAGACCGCAGCGTAACCGCCGGTGGCCGCGCCATCCTGCTGTTCTTCCTCAAAATCGAGATAGACAAACTCGGCACCCATCGATTCGACCTGCTCCGCCACTTCTGGGCGCACATCAAAGGCGTAGGTGATCGCACCAAGCGAGGTCGATGTCCCGATTGCGGCCAGACCCGCAACACCGGCACCAACAACCAAAACCTTGGCTGGGGGCACTTTGCCCGCCGCGGTGATCTGACCGGTAAAGAAACGGCCAAAATTGTTGCCTGCCTCGATCACGGCACGGTAGCCGGCGATGTTGGCCATGGACGACAGGGCGTCCATCTTTTGGGCGCGCGAAATACGCGGCACCATTTCCATGGCAATGACGTTTGCGCCCGATGCCTTGGCTTGTTCCAGACCGGCCTCATTGCCACCTGGATTAAAGAAGGTGATCAGCGTCTTGTCAGACGTCAGCCGACCCAGCTCTTCTTCGGTTGGTATGCGCACCTTGGCGATGATGTCGGCGGTTGTCCAAAGCGCGTCGGCGCCCTCGACAACTTCAACATCGGCAGCCGCGTAATCAGCATCCGCAAACCCGGCTTTCGCACCGGCCCCGGACTGGATCACGCAATCGTAACCAAGTTTCTGCAATTGACGCGCCGAATCCGGTGTCATCGCAACGCGATTCTCACCAGCTTCGACCTCTAACGGCGTCCCTATCTTCACGGTATTCCCCTTTATGCTCAGGTACTCCTACGCCCCTGATGAGGCGTTAATTCGCGTTTCGCCTTGACTAAAGGCACTGCAGCGACAGGCAGCGCGCGCTGTAAAGCACAAAGCGCGATAAAGTTAAAGCCACCGGCGCGTTTGTTGCGAATAGCGCGTAAATTCGGCAACAAACTTTCGTCGCAATCCGCTTTCTTCCGGCTCAATAAACCGCTTTTCCAAAACCCAGACAAAGATCGGAATCAGGGCCAGTGCCAAAACCGCATCCCAATAAAGGATAAACCCAGACAGTATCATGACATCGCCAAGATAAATCGGGTTGCGTGACCGCTTGAAGATGCCACTGCTCACCAAACGATCCGCACTTTTATGCGGAAAGATAGTGGTGCGATGGCGACGCATTTCGTGAATGGCCAAAGCCATCAAAATCACCCCGCCACCAATCAGGATACCGCCAAAAAAGTCAGCGACTCCGGGACCAAAGTCTAACCCAAGTGAAAAATAAGTCTTTTGCCACCACGCAAGCCCTAACGCCCCCGCCATCCAAACCGGCGGCATGTCCAACCACTTCATGCGATCCCCCAGTGTTTCTTCTTTCCCAAAGTATCCCAGAGTGAATTGACCGCAAGGTCAAGAGGGGCAGCGCCGCTACTCCCACTCCATCTCTTCAAACACGCGACCGGCGTTTTTGGTCGCCAATTCCTCAAACGTATCCATGTGCTTCCAACGGTCCTGATCAACGTAATAGGCTCCGGCAAGGTCTCCTCCTGCGTCAATATGCGCACCAATCTTTGCCCGCAAATCATGCAGGTAATCCGAGGTGCCCATGGTCACCATGGCCATATTGGTTGGGTGCCCATGTCCGGGGATCACATAAGTCGCCCCCAAATCGGTAAACGGCCCCTCAAATGTCTCCAACCAGCAACTTGTACAGGTCTCTGCAAAGATCGGCGGCATGCGCTCATGAAAGGCGATGTCACCGGCAATCACGATTTTCCACGCAGGAATCCAGACCTGAACGTCGCCGGGGTCATGTGCCGGGCCAAGGTGCAGCGCCTCGATGGTCAATCCGCCCATTTCGATGACGTATTTGTCATCAAAAGACAGATTCGCCGCAACAACCCGCGTCCCTTCGGCCTTGTCGCGATTATAGCGCTCCATCCCTTGCAGGATGAAATCTCCGTTTTCCTGAACCACATGGTTTGCATCCGCATGAGCCAGAATATCAACGCCAAGATCAGCCCAGTAGGCATTGCCGAGCATAGCATGCCCCTGCCCGTTCTCATTGATCACTAGTTTCACCGGCTGATCGGTCACAGCCTTGATTTCGTCGTGTAAGGCCGCCGCCAACCGCACACTGGCCCCACCATTGATCACAACAACACCGTCGCCGGTCACAATGAAGGACAAGTTGTTGTTATGGCCCGAATTCTCATAGGTCGGCGGCGCGGTCGCCCCAATCGCCGAATAAACCCCCGGTATCACTTCGACCGGTTTGTCATAAAGCTCGGACTGTGGGTATTTGTCGGCAATATCTTCGCTGGCCAAAGCTGTTGTCGCCAACAGAGTGAACGCCAAAACGCTACGGATCATGCGGGGTCTCCTCCTGAAATCGCAAACACATTCGCATACGTGAATTGGAAAGCCAAGCGTCGTTGCGTCACGGCCCTCGTGTTCCCTTGTCTCCTCCCAGATCACCGCTACGCTACCGCCAAACGGGAGGACATCATGCTTAACAAAAAACACGCGCTGGTCACCGGCGGCGGCAGTGGTATTGGGCTGGCCATTGCACAAACCTTGGCCGCCAATGGGGCAGAGGTCACAATCACAGGCCGCCGCGCCGAGGTTTTGCAGGCAGCGGCAGGCGACTCTATCCACCCGCTGGTGATGGATGTCTGCGATGAGGCCTCGGTAAGCGAGGGAATCGCCTCTGCGGTCGCTGCGCGCGGCCCAATCCAAATATGCGTGCCCAATGCAGGTATCGCCGAAGGTAAATCCATTTTGAAAACTGATCTGGAGTTTTGGCGCAATATGATGGCCACCAATCTTGATGGGGCCTTCCTCACCATTCGTGAAAGCCTGAAATCCATGACCCAAACCGATTGGGGCCGGGTCATCGCCGTGAGCTCGATCGCTGGCGTGCGCGGTCTCAAAGGTGCGCCCTGTTATAGTGCCACCAAACACGGGCTTCTTGGGTTGATCCGCTCACTCTCGGCCGATTACGCCACTAAACCTTATACGTTCAATGCGCTCTGCCCGGCCTATGTTGAAACTGAAATCATCACGCGCAACGTTTCCTCGATCATGGAGCGTACCGGCCTGCCCGAAGACAAAGCCCGCGCCCTCATGACCGACATGAATCCCCATGGCCGTCTGATCACAACGCAAGAGGTCGCCGATGCGGCGCTCTGGCTTTGTGGAGACAATAGTGGCTCTGTGAATGGTCAGGATATCCGCATTGCAGGCGGTGAAATCTAACGGCTAGGCGAAACCGAAACGGCACGTCTGAACACCAGCTCGAGGAAGACGGCTTGCCGGATGACGAGGGATCGTGGGTTTCCCATCGGGGCACCCCGTTTAACAACCATCTACAACCAATAGGATTAAACAGATAATCCTCGTCCAATCAGTTTGGCCAGTTGCACAAGATTTGCGTCAAGCTGATCAAAGGGCGGTTTTTTGATACCATCAAGGGCCGATACGATCACCCGCGCCACATCGCGGGCCTCCCCCTCAAAATGCACCACCCCAGCGGCGGATTGCGCTTCAAGCCAATCGGCAAAACTTTGTTCCAGCTGCGCCATACCCTCGGCGACATCCTCAGCCGATACCGCATGTCCCAGCGCCAACAACTCTTCACCATGCGGGGCGCTCAGCATCTCTTCCATTCCGTCTAGCTTGGCTCGAAATGCCCATTCCAACACCTGGTCAGGGCTGCCGGGTTCGGCCAAAGCCGCCTTAACCTTGGCCACCGCATCGCTGAAATAACCGCGCACAAGGCTACAGGCCACATCATCTTTGTTGCGGAAATATTGATACAGTGCCGGGCGTGACATTCCGGCCGCGCGCGCTAGATCCTCCATTGAGGTCTTGCGATACCCATACTGAGAAAAGGTTTGAAGCGCCGCCGTTAGGATGGCTTGAATTTTCGCTGGGTCTTTACCTGCATCATCTTTCATAAGACCATTCTGACAAAAATAACAGTTTTTGTCAAACATGCAATTGACACCCTGACACATTTCGCGCATTTTGTCAGGAACGAACGGAAAGAGGAGTTTTCCATGGCCAAGTCGATTACCGTCAACGGGCAGACCCATCAGGTCGATCTGCCAGACGATGTTCCCCTCCTTTGGGTTCTGCGCGATGAGCTGAACATGACCGGCACCAAATTTGGCTGCGGCGTGGCGGCCTGTGGGGCCTGTACGGTTCATATTAATGGCGAAGCTGTGCGGTCTTGCCAGATGCCGCTCTCTGATGTCGAAGGTGAGATCACCACAATCGAAGGTCTTGGCACCCCGGATATGATGCACAAGTTGCAACAGGCCTGGGTCGATCATCAGGTCGCCCAATGCGGCTACTGCCAGTCTGGCCAAATCATGCAGGCCGCGGCCCTTTTGGACACGACACCAAACCCCAGCGATGATGAGATAGACGAGGCCATGGCCGGAAACCTCTGCCGTTGTGGCACCTACCCCCGCATTCGCGCCGCCATCAAAGACGCCGCCGGGTTGGAGGGATAAGACATGGCTAGCATTGGAAAAATCGCCCGTCGTACGTTCTTGTTTGGCTCGCTCGCCATTGTTGGCGGTGTCGCCGTTGGCGCGTGGTATGTGAACAAACCTGCTCCAAACCCGCTCAAACCCGGCCCGGATGAGGCCGCGCTTAACCCATTTGTTTTGATCAACGCCGATGGCATCACTCTGATCGCACCACGCGCCGAAATGGGCCAAGGCACCCATACAACTTGGGCCGCCCTGCTTGCCGAAGAACTCGATGTGACTTTGGATCAAGTCACCGTTTTACACGGTGAACCCGCACAGGCCTATTACAACAGCGCCTTGATGGGCGAAGGGCTAAACACCAAAGGCTATGATGACAGTTCGTTCCAACACGCACTGGCCGGGGCCGTCGGCAAGGTTGGCAAAGTGCTCAGCCTTCAGGTCACTGGTGGGTCAACCGCCATGCGCGACGGCTATGAGCGGATGCGCGTGGCCGGAGCTGCTGCCCGCGAAATGCTCAAGGAAGCAGCAGCGCAACAGCTTGGCGTCAAAGCCAAAGAGCTGAAAACCGAAAACGGCACCATCATCGCCCCCGATGGCACCACCCTGCCCTACACGGATGTGGCCATGGCCGCCGCCGAGATTGACCCGCCCAAGGTCAAACTGCGCCCGCAATCTGACTGGAAAATCCTCGGCACATCTATTCCGCGCATCGACATTCCTGGCAAATCCACCGGCACCGCGCAATTTGGCATCGATACCCGCCTTCCGGGGATGAAATTCGCCTCGGTGCGCATGTCGCCCAAACGCGGTGGTATGAAAAGCTTTGACGCCCGCGATGCCAAGGCGATGCCCGGCGTCGAAAAAGTCGTTGATATGGGCGACGGCGTTGCAGTTATCGCCAATAACACTTGGTTGGCGATGCAAGCGCTCGACGCGATTGAGGTCGACTGGGACGATGCACCCTATGACGCCACAACCGACGCCATTTTCGCCAAGATCGAGGCCGGGTTTGACCTTGAACCAAACTCGACCCTGCGCGACGATGGCAAAGCCGATGCTTTGCCCGAGGGTGCAACCGAGGTCACAGCCGAATACCGCGTGCCGTTCCTCAGCCATGCCACGATGGAGCCGCAAAACGCCACAGCCTGGATTGATGGGCGCAAATTGCGCGTCTGGTCTGGCAATCAGGCCCCCGGTTTTACCCAAAGCGCATGCGCCGAAGAGGCCGGGCTTGATGTCGACGATGTGATTGTAGAAACCACCCTGATGGGCGGCGGTTTTGGACGGCGCGGCGAGCTCGACTTTTCGGTTCTCGCGACCCGCGTTGCCAAATCCGTTCCCGGTACGCCGGTTCAGGTCACATGGTCTCGCGAAGAGGACATGACCCATGACTTCTATCGCCCCGGTGCCATTGCGCGTATGACGGGCGGTGTCAAAGACGGCACGGCGGTCTTGCTTGATGCGCGTGTGTCGGCCCCTTCGGTGACCAAACAGGCGATGAACCGTTGGCTTGGCTTCACCCCCGGTGGCCCCGATCGCGCCATCACCGACAGCCTGTTCAACCAACCCTATGGCATCGAAAACTACCGGGTGCGTGGCTATCAGGCCGACACCAATCCGCCGATGGGCTTTTGGCGGTCTGTCGGAGCGAGCTTTAACGGTTTCTTCTCCGAAAGCTTTGTCGATGAAATGGCGCTGGCGGCCGGTGTTGATCCGCTTGAATTCCGTCTCAAACTAACGCGGGATGAATGGGAACCAGCCTACAACGTCTTGCAGGCGGTCAAAGAGATGTCGGGCTGGACCGGGGAAACACCTGAGGGTGTCGGGCGCGGCGTGGCGATGGTCTATAGCTTTGGCTCACCCGCTGCGATTGTCATCGAGGTCAAGGATCAGGACGGCGACATTCGAATGACTGACGCTTGGATCGCCGTTGATCCCGGCGTTGCGCTTGATCCATCCATCATCGAAGCCCAGCTTTCTGGAGGCATGGCCTATGGTCTATCCGCCGCTATTGGCGAGGAAATCACATGGGCCGATGGTGAGGTCGAACAGCTCAACTTCCCAGACTATGAGCCGCTGCGCATTCAGCAAATGCCACGGGTCAGTGTTCGCATATTGGAAACACAAGAACACATTGGCGGGATCGGCGAAGTCGGCACTCCGCCCGCCGCTCCGGCGCTGGCCAATGCCATTTTTGACCTGACTGGAACCCGTGCCCGGAGCCTGCCGCTGAACAAGGAATTCAGCTTCTTCGTGTAAGATACACCTTTCAATACAAGGAATTGCCCGAGCTTTATCGCTCGGGCTTTTTCATATCTGACCCAAAATATTTGTGTCCAACCTATCTAAAACTTTCCCCTGATTTGCCTCAATTGGCCCACATCGCCGCCACGCCGCAACTGTATCCCTTTTGGAAACGGACCCGAAAACCGGGCCACGAGCAGTGAATTAGGTAGGAGCGAGACGATGCCAAACGGTTATCTCGTCACATTGGGAAACGGGGTTCTGGATCCGGGCGACACAATAAGTGGCAGCCTGATCACCTTCACCACCTCAAGCAACCTTGGCAACGGCCAATGGGAATGGTCCGGCACCTATGGCGGATCCACCTATACCAACACGCTTGAACCGGGCACCTACTACCTTGCCACAGATGGCAACACCTATTTTGTCCCCGCCTATGGCCCCGTTGATACGCTGACCTCATCCACTGTTGTCACCTCCCCGGCTGATGGCATTGTGTCGGGCACCTCGGGCGCGGATCTGATCGACCCGGATTTCACCGATAGCCAAGGCGAAAGCCCCGAAGACGTGTCCACCGGTGATGACATTCGCGCCGGTGATGGCAATGACACGGTGATGGCCGGCAACGGCAATGACACCGTCGACGGTGAAGCGGGCGATGACCTCATTTATGGCGACTACGGCACCTTTACCCCGGATAACATCGCACAAACCCTGAACTGGACCGATCAGGGTGGCAATGGCACCGATGTCTCGGCGGGCTTTACCCAAGACACCGGCGATATTGATGTGACGCTTGGCTTTACCAATGACGGCGACAACGCACCGCTGTTTCAGGTCGATACCGATGATTTTCAATATAACGCTGGTGGGTTTGCGGGCCGCTCGTCGCTTTACCTTTACGGCAACGGTGACGGCGACACCTCGACGACAAACATCTCGTTTGGGGCCAGTTCCGGGGCCTCCGTAGAAGACGAAGTCGAAAACGTCGCCTTTCGGATCAATGACATCGACAGTTTCGCCGGCAACCACACCGATGTGGTCACGGTCAACGCCTATGACGCCGATGGCAATGCGGTCGCGGTAACCTTTACGCCTGCCGGTGGCGATACGGTTGTTGGCAATACCATCACGTCGGATGCCGCCTTGAACAATCCCAATGACGCGGATGGCTCGGTTCTGATCGAGATCGCCGGGCCGGTGGCCGAGATCGAAATCACATATGGCAATGGCCAAAGTGGCACACAGGCCATCTGGCTCACCGACATGCAGTTCGAAGCGGTCCAGATTGCCAATGGCAACGATTCCCTTATCGGCGGAAGCGGCGACGACACCATTTATGGCGAAGCGGGCAACGATACGCTTGATGGCGGTGCGGATGATGACGTTTTGGATGGCGGCATCGGGGCCGATAGCATTCTAGGCGGGGCCGGTGACGACACGATCTTTGCCAGCCAAGGCGACACCATCAACGCCGGGGATGGCGACGATGTCATCACCCTTGTTGATCTCGCCGAAAGCGGTTCGGGTGACATCTTTATCGAAGGTCTCACCACCTTTGAAGGGACCGGCGATGTTCTTGACCTAAACGGCGTTGCCGATCGCGGCACCTTGAATATCACGTCGAACGTGGCGGGCGAGATGTCCGGTACGGTTCAGATGTATGATGGGTCGGTGGTGAACTTCACCAATATCGACGACATCATTTGCTTTACCCCCGGCACGCGCATTCTGACCGCGACCGGGTACCGCGCCATCGAAACACTGAAACTCGGCGATATGATTGTGACGCGCGACAATGGTCTTCAACCCCTGCGCTGGACCGGGTCGCGCACCGTGTTGGCCCGTGGGAAAACCGCGCCCTACCGCATTGATCCCTCGCTCTTTGGTGGGGATCGCCCGCTCATGGTATCGCCCCAGCACCGCATGTTGCTCGAAGGCTATCAGGCCGAGTTGATGTTTGGCGTTGACGAGGTTTTTGCCACGGCGCGCCATCTGGAAAACGGTCATGAGGTCCGTCAGGTCGAAGGTGATCTGGTCACCTATATCCACCTTATGTTGGATCAACATGAGGTCATCTACGCCGAGGGCATGGCAACCGAGAGCTTCTTTGTCGGGGCCGAAGCACTCAAGGCGCTGCACCCGCATGCCCGTGACGATCTATTCGACAACTTCCCTCATCTGCGCGATGATCCGACAAGCTTTGGCCCGACCGCCCGCCTATGCCTCAAGAAATACGAAGCCCAAGCATGGGTCACGCAAATGACGGCACAACCAATGGCTTTGGCCGCCTAAGGTTACGCAGATTTGCGGACCGGATTGCGCCGTGCATCGGCATAGGATCGCACCGCATCGCCAAAGGCAGTGAAAAGCGGGCGTGACACCGGGTCATTGGCCGCATCCCATTCCGGGTGCCATTGCACCGACATCGTGAACCCCGGCGCATCCTTGATATGGATCGCTTCGGGGGTACCATCATCTGCAAGACCTTCGACAATCACCCGCGCACCGGGGCGTTTTATCCCCTGCCCGTGCAAGGTGTTGGTCATCACTTCGGTCGCGCCAAAGAGATCTTGGAAGAGCCCCCCCTCTTTGAGGTGCACCATGTGGCGAATTTCGAACTTTTCCTCAAGCGTGCCATCAGGCGGCATGCGGTGATTATTCCGTCCGGGCAAATCACGGATTTCAGGGTACAACGACCCACCCATCGCGACGTTGACCTCTTGAAAGCCACGGCAAATGCCAAAGAACGGCTGACCGCGATCCACACAGGCCCGAACCAAAGGTAAGGTGATCGCATCCCGCGCCCGGTCCATGTCTCCATGGGCGTCGCTATATTCCTCGCCGTATTCTTCGGGATGCACATTGGGCCGCCCCCCGGTGAGCAAAAACCCGTCACAGGTTTCCAAAAGCTCTTCGACCGACACAAACCGTGGATCGGCCGGGATAAGCAAAGGCATACAGCCCGACACCGTTGAAATCGCTTCTGAATTCATCGTGCCGCCCGCATGGGCTGGATACTGGTCATTCAACAGATAGGAATTACTGATGATACCAACTATGGGCCGAGGCATTTTAATCTCCTGCTTGTTTCACTCAGGTTTATACCACTCCGGGCGTTGTCGAAAGGTTTTCGAACGGTTCTAAGCGTGCGCAGCCGCACAACGCCCATGTCACTTTCACGACAACGCGCGCAAAAGCTTGGATTTCAACTGAGCCCAAGCGGCATTGGTCATACGTTTTGGGCTTAATTCACAACGGATTAAGGCCGCCAGCTGAGATTCCGACAATCGCGCCACCCGCGCAATGGACCGGTCCCAATCGGCAACGCCATAACGAGCGATTTTTCGGTTTGCCCAAAAACCAAACAAATATTGCAGCAAAAACCGTTTTTGCCAGCGTTTTTGGTAATTGCGAAGCGGTCGGTCCGAATTCTGATCCGCGCAATCGCAAAGCCGCTGCCCCAAATCACGCCCCATTTCGATGGCAAGCCGAATGCCTTCGCCCACCGTTGGCGTTGCGACATTGGCGCTATCGCCAACTCGGATCACCCGCCCAAAAACCAAGCGCCGGTCATAGGGTTCAGACGGGATCACCCCGGCGTTCACCTGAATACGCGCGCCGAGCTTCAAGCCGTATCCTTGCAGAAACTCGGGTGTCAGAAGGGGTTCGATAATGCCACGCGGCGACAGATCAGTATCGGGATGGATAACCCCAACACCGATGCGCAAATGATTGTTGGGGGCCGGAAAAATCCAGCCATAGCCCTGCAACACCGGGTTTCCGACAAAAAGGACCGCGCGGTTTCTAGGGGCCTCAATGATCTCGTATTCATATTCAATCCCAACGCCACGACGTTCGGCCGGTTTGCCAAGCCCCAAGGACGCCAAAACCGCGCGAGGCGTGCCAGAGGCATCGACCACATAGCGAGACCGATATTGAATATCACCCTGCCCCTTGATGCGGACATCCGAGAGGTAGTGCCCCCCTTGTTTGACGGTGCTGAGGAACTTGGCCCCGGTATAAACCTTGGCTCCCGCCTCATGCGCCAAATCGGCCAGCCATTGGTACAGACCGGTGATATCCAACACTGCCATTTTATGGTGATGCATGTGGTGAAAGCTGCGCTGGTGATCGGATCGGATGTCGATCTCATCTATGGTTTGAAAAAACCGCTCGGGCACGCCAAGCGCTTGCAAATCACGCACCCACGACCCGCCAGAGGTCCGCACCGGCTTGCCAATTTCATTGTCCTGATGAACAACAACACAGCTGAGATGCCCCGGCAATTGCGCAGCACAGGCAAGCCCGGCCGGGCCGCCACCAACAATCAACACATCGACATCAATCGGATCTCTCAAAGGGCGCATCCTAAAATGAGGGTCAAACGCAGCGCGTTACCCTAGAGAAACGCCCTTGCGACCGGCCAAATCGGTGAAATACTGCCATGCCACCCGGCCAGACCGGGCCCCGCGCGTCGCTTGCCATTCGATGGCTTCAGCATGCAGGGTTTCGTCCGATATTTCAACATCATAGGCCGTGCAATAGCCTCGGATCATCGCCAGGTATTCGTCCTGGCTACAGGGATGAAAGCCGAGCCAGAGACCAAAACGATCAGAAAGCGACACCTTTTCCTCAACCGCCTCAGAGGGGTTGATGGCCGATCCGCGTTCGTTTTCGATCATGTCGCGCGGCATCAGATGACGGCGGTTCGAGGTCGCGTAAAGCACCACATTGTCCGGCCGTCCGGCGACGCCCCCGTCCAAAACCGCCTTGAGGCTTTTGTAATGCTGATCGTCATGGCTAAAGCTCAGGTCATCGCAGAACAGCACAAACCGATAGGGCGCGTCGCGCAGAATATCCATCAGGCGAGACACCGTCGGGAGATCTTCGCGCTGTAGTTCTACCAGCTTCAGATCAAGGCCTTGCGCACAAACAGCGGCGTGTACCGCTTTGACAAGGCTCGATTTCCCCATACCACGCGCGCCCCACAAAAGGGCATTGTTGGCGGGTAATCCACGGGCAAATTGCAACGTATTGGCCAGCAAAGTATCGCGTGAGCGATCCACCCCAAGCAACAACGACAAATCAACCCGAGAGACTTTGCTCACCGGCTCTAGCCGTTCCGGGCCGGTATGCCAAACAAATGCCTCGGCACTAAAATCAGGGGCCGCCAGCGGCGCAGGAGACATACGCTCCAACGCCGCGGCGATGCGTTCCATCGGGTCGGTCAAGTGATCCATCACTTGCTATCACCCTTTTCGTCGTCATCTTCGTCGAACTCTTTGAACAAGGGGTCTTCACCCTCTTCGTCGTCTTCGAACCACAATCCTTGCGCCCGCAAATCCGCTTCGCGACGTTTTTCGACCATACGGACAAGGAAGATCGACAGCTCATAAAGGCCATAGACCACAGAAAACAGGATAAGCTGGGTCACAACATCGGGCGGTGTGACCAGAGCGGCCAATAGAAGAATCCCGACAGCCGCATACTTGCGAACCCCGCCAAGACCTTCTGCTGAAACCAAGCCCGCCTTGCCCATCAGGGTCAGCAAAACCGGCAATTGAAAGCACAAGCCAAAAGCCATTATGAATTTCAGCGTGATATCAAGGCTTTCGTTCACCTTGCCAAAAAATGTAATTTGGATGCCACCGTCGGTTTCCGGCACAACAGCTGCCGCTTCCGGCAAGTCCTGAACCGCTCCGGCCAAGAGATTGGCAAAGATTGAACTGACATCTGCAAAGCCAAGGAAGAACGCCATAGCCAGAGGGGTCACAACAAAATGGGCAAAGCTTGCGCCCAATAGGAACATCACCGGCGAGGCCAAGATGAACGGCAAAAACGCATTCTTTTCAGTCTTGTAAAGACCGGGGGCCACAAAGCGCCAAAGCTGATGCGCGATCACCGGAAAGGCAAGCGCAAAGCCAAACACCATGGAAATGCGAAACAGCGTGAACAGGTATTCCTGTGGGCTGGTGTATTGCAACGTCGGAGACGGATCGCCCAACTCGCGCAGGGTTTCTTCGATTGGCGCAAGCAAGAATTGTAAGATCGGTTCCGCCACAACAAAGGCCAAAATGATCCCGACCAAAAACGCCCCAACAGAGCGGATCAAACGTGTGCGCAGTTCTGCGAGATGTTCGATCAACGGCGCGGCGCTGTCTTCGATCTCTTCTTCGGTGGCGCTCATGCGTCTCCTCCGTCGCCGCCGCCGTCGGCGGGGCCATCCGTGTCACGGGTCATCATCGCCGCTTCAAGTTCCTTGGCCTTTTTTGAGGCCTCTTCGGCCTCGCGGGCCTTGCGTTCCGCCGCGACCTTGGCCGCGTTGGCCTCGATCTTTCTGCGGGCATCTTCGCGTTCGGCGGCCAGTTTTCCGGTTTCGCTATTGGGGTCGAGGTTGGTTACCGAGCTGGTCAAATCTTTGGCCGCGTCTTTGACCCCGTCCATGGCGGTGCCCACCGGGTTGGTCGCTGCCTTAAAGGCTTTTTGAGCGTCCTTGACCCCACTTGCATCCGCCGCGTCATTCATGGCGCTGCTGAACTCGCGGGCCATGCCACGCGCTTTGCCTACAAACTGACCTGCTTTTTTAAACAGAACCGGCAGATCCTTGGGGCCCACGACGATCAACGCCACAACCCCCACGACCAGCATCTCGGGGAACCCGATATCGAACATGGCTACGCCCCGCTGCTTCAGACTTTGTCTTTTTCTTCCGCAGGCGTCACATCGACCGCCTCATCTGCGGCTTGGTCTTCGATCTCTTGTTTGCCGTCATCCACGCCCTTTTTGAACGCGGTGATACCTTTGCCCACTTCGCCCATCAGCGACGAGATTTTGCCGCGGCCAAACAGAACCAGAACCACGACGGCGATCAGCAGAAGGCCAGGAAGGCCGATATTGTTGAGCATGACTTTCTCCTTGTCACGGGCGGGCAGCTTGATTGGTCCACCCGGATAAATTCTACATGACGTATCTAATGCCTCTGATCCCCATCGAAAAGCGCCAAAGCGACGCGTTGCGCTTTGACTTTTGTCATGAGAGTGTCAGTTGTCAGGATTTTGTCAGGAGCGAGTGAGACAATGCGGCGATCAGATCGGCTTTATGCGCTGATGCAGCGGTTGCGCGATGGGCAATTGCACACGGCAGAGGCGATGGCGCAGGACCTCAAGGTGTCGGTGCGCACCATTTACCGCGATATGGAGACCTTGGCAGAATCAGGTGTGCCCGTCGAAGGCACGCGTGGGTACGGCTATACGGTTCGCGCCGCGGTGACGCTCCCGCCTTTGAACCTGACCGAAGATGAGTTGGAGGCCCTGCATTTGGCACTTGCCGCGCTTGGGGCCTCTGGGCTTGATGACATCAGCGCCGCGGCGCGTAGCCTGTCGGGCAAAATCGACGCGGTTCTTCCCGAGGGCTCGGGCCCGGCCCCTGCGCCCTTTGGCTTTGCCACCGATGCCTTTGCCGAAGCCGCCCGCGGGTTTACGCATATGCCGGCGATCCGAAGTGCCATCCGGGCCCGGCAAAAACTGCGGATTTCCAGCGACGGACAAGACCACATTATTCGCCCGCTTCATATTGATTATTGGGGCCGGGTTTGGACCTGTGTTGCCTTTGATGAAACCAGCGGCGCGTTTTTGTCGCTTCGCATTGATCGCATCACCAGTTTGGCGGTTCTGCCCGGACTATTTGTTGATGAACCGGGCAAAACACTGGCGGATTGGCGCGCCCAGCAAGACCCGCGCCCCTAGAGTCAGACCCCTATTCCGCAACAAAAAAACTCCGAGACAGGGTGCCCCGGAGTTTTGTTTTTTAGTGTGCAAGAAACGCTTACAGAGAGGCGTTATAGATTTTGTCGATGTTGCTGCCCAATGCGGCGTTGAATTCGTCATCCGATTGCTGTTTGGACAGGCCCTCGGTCAAGGCACGGCTAAAAGAGGCGATCATCTTGGGCTGTTTGGCCAAACGGTCACAGGCAACTTCGGTCGAATAGCCACCCGACAGCGCCACAACACGCACAACGCGCGGGTGATCCGCCAAGCTATCGTAAAGACCATCGACATTCGGGATGGTCAGTTTAAGCATCACATTCTGGCCCTCGGCCAGCGTATCAAGCTGCGCGGCGATCTCGGCTTTCAGAATGTCTTCGGCCTCGGCTTTGGTGGGTGAGTTGATGTCGATCTCAGGTTCGATGATCGGCACGAGACCGGCGGCGACCACCTCTTTGCCAAGCTCAAATTGCTGGGCAACCACGGCTTTGATGCCCTCGGCGTTGGCTTCGTGGATCACCGACCGCTCTTTGGTGCCGAAAATGCCAAAGCCTTTGGCATCGGCCAATGTTTCAGACAGGCCCGGGATCGGTTTCATCAGCTGAACACCATTGGCCTTGTCTTCCAAACCCTTGTCGATTTTCAGGAACGGCACGATACCACGGTCTTCCCAAAGCAATTGCGCCGTTGGCTTTCCGTTGATTTCACCGCGCATGGTGCGTTCAAACAGGATCGCACCGATCACCTTGGCGCTGGTGAATTCCGTCGCCAAGACAATGCGCGATCGCATGGCGTGGATTTCATCAAACATCGCCTCGTCGCCGTCATACATGTCTGCCGTCACACCGTATAGGCCAAGGGCCTTTGGGGTGGAGCCGCCCGATTGGTCAAGCGCTGCAATAAAGCCCTTGCCGGAGGCCATCTGTTCGGATTGCTTCTCAAATGACATGTCTGATCCTCGCTGGAAAACGTCTTTGCGCCTTCCTTAAACGAGCCGTGCCGCGCTTGGTAGAGCCGTTACAAAGGTTTAGCGCTAACGATTTGGTATACCAATTTTTTCGCGCTTCGAATTAATTGAACAGGCTATCTCTGACTGACTTTTAACCAAATTCCGTCACGCGCACGCACGGTCAAATGCGCCTCGGGGACCGGGTCGCGCCCCTCTACCCGCTCAACCTTGAGATCACGCAGCAAGAGCGACAGCAAAAGCACCCCTTCGACCATGGCAAAGCCCGCCCCCGTACACACACGCGGCCCGGCAGAAAACGGCATATAGGCGTCGCGGCCACAGGTCTTGGCCTCTTCCCCCTGCCATCGCTCGGGCTTAAAGGCATCCGGGTCGGACCAAATGCGCTCATGACGATGCAAATGCCATGGGCTTAGGACAATTTGCGATCCCCTCGGCACATTACGGTCGCGAAACCGCTCCGGACAGGTCGTTTCCCGCACCATCATCGGCACCGGTGGATAGAGCCGCAGCGTTTCGCGAAACACATCGCGACACAGGCGCAATTTCGACATCTCGGAAAAGGCCCCGGTCAATTGTGCGTCCTGCGCTTCTTTGGCGACTTTATCCTGCCACTCCGGATACATCGCCATCAGATAGAGGCCCCAGCCCAGGGCGCTGGCACTGGTTTCGTGACCCGCCAAAAAGAAGATCGCCACCTGATCCACCATCTCCTCGGCCGAAAATGTCTCACCTGTTTCAGGGTCTTGGGTTGTCATGATCTTGGTGGCCAGATCATCGGGCGCGGTGCCGTCCTTGATTGCTTGCATGCGTTGATCGGTGAGCTGGCCAATGAGATCACGAATGCGTTTTGCCGAGGCTTTGGTATCCTTGCGGAAAAACCGCGGCATCCAACGTGGCATCGGCAAAAAGGCCGCGAGGTTCAAGATCGGTTGGCTGCGTTGATAGGCACGAAATTCGTGGAACACCGCGCTGGCGATGTCATCCTCGATTGGGATGGAAAACAGGGTGCGAAAGATCACATCCGCCGCCGCGTGGCTGGCAAGTTCCTCGACTTCGACAACCGATCCCACCTGTGCGGCCAGCCGCGTTTGTGCCGCCAAACTCGCGGCCCACATAGCCGGGAAGGTATCGCGCAACCGCCCACCTTCAAACGCCGGATCAATGATGCGACGTTGGCGTTTCCATGTCTCGCCATTGGTCAAAAACACCGAATTGCCAAGCAACGGCCGCAAGCCTTCGGAGATCCGGCCGGATTTTGGGAAATCCATCGGGCGTTCCTTGAGAACGGTTTTGAGCAGCTCAGGTTGGTTGACCAGATATGATCGGAAGAACGGCGTTTTGAACTCGGCCATCCAAGCGCGGTATAGCTTGGCCGGTTGCGCCGACAAGATGTCTTGGCGAAACAGCTTGGTGTATTGGCGCAGCGACACCCGCCCCTTTCGGGCTTTGGGTTTGGGGGGCAAGGGCGCGGTCATGGTTTTGTGCTCGTGAATTTTGAAACCGCGTGATCAATGCGGCTTGCCGATGGGGGTCTTTTTGCATAGCGGTCCGCGAGAAATTCCGGCCCGGCGGTGATTTGGAAATAATCGTAATCAAGCGGGCGGTCAAAGGCGCAGAGATATTGAAAATGCAGACGGAAAAACCGCCAGCGTAGCTCTTTCCAGCGCTCCGGGCTGAGGGATTTGGTAAACTGGGCGGAAAACACCAGCGGCCAACGTTTGGTATCGGGGGCAACGCCGGACACCGAGACCGGATCGCAAAGCGCAAAGGCACAGCCATCCCCCGGCGCGGTCACATCTACCCAAGTTAGCTCATCCCGCGCACTGAGATATTGCAGATCGGCCCGCAACCGCCAAGCATCGCGCAGGAAGGACACCATCGGCACCACCTGCCCTAGGCTTAAGAAGGCCAATTGGGGGCCATTGGCTGGCACCTGCCCTTTGCGGATCAGACCGGCGAGAATGGACACCGCCAGATGCGCGCCGGAACTATGACCAACCACCAGAACTTCGTCGACATCACTGTGCAAAGCCTCGGCAATGATCTGTTCGAACTCGGCCAAACGCCCTTCGAGTTCAGGCGGGTTGGCCCCGCGGTAGCGCGCCGAATAGGCGTAGTCATGCATCAAGTAATAGATGTAAAACTTGCCATCGCGCGCCTTGAACCAGCGCAGAACCAGCCATGCGCCAATTGGTGTCACACCGAAAAACGCCAACGCGCCCAACAAGGCCCCATCTTCGGGGCCGGTCATCTGATTGACGCCCCATTCAACGGTGCTTCCGGCGGTAAAACCCACGATCGCACCGATCAGAACCGACAAAATCAGCTGTAAAATCAACGCCCCAATTGGGTATAGGGCCGCAATCACCGGCCCCTTGCGCAGGCGCATCAAACGCCAAAGCGCGCCGGTGGCGATATATTCCCAAGACGTGCGCAGCATCTGCCAGTAGGTCGCCGGGATTGAATTTGACATGCTGTCGCGCACAATATCGGACCAAACCAACACCTCGACATCGGCCTGAACCGGTTGGGCGTCGATAGTGGCGTCAACATGCCAACCATAGGCCCCGCCGCCGGTCTTGGGGCTAATCCCGATGTCATAGCCCGACACCTGTGCCTGCGCGGCGCTCTCTTTGCGGTAAAGCTCGCGGTAGCGGCGCGGATGGATCGGGTCGTAGCCGGGAATGTAAAACACCCGCCGCCGTGTCACAGATTGATCTTGCATCTTGCCCATACGCATTCGCCTTGTCTTGGCGCTGACACTAGCGCGCCAATTCGGCAAGAGTAAGACCGCAATGGGGTTTACCTAAGGGTGAGCAAAGACCGGTGAGTTAGCCGACGGTCGCCAAAACCGGAAAGGTTTCAAGCAACCAAAAGGCCATGGCCGTAAAGGCCCCGGTGATCATCGCCACGCCAACGGCGATCAGCAAAAGGCCCATCGCCTTTTCGATCACACCCATGTGGCGTTTGATCTTGTTCATAACGCCCATGGCGCGGGTCAAGAACACAGCCGCCAAAAAGAACGGCACCCCAAGGCCAAGCGCATAAACGCCAAGCAGGATGGTGCCGCGTGCCACCGAAGCCTCGGACGCCGCCAAAGATAGGATCGTGCCAAGGATCGGCCCGATACACGGCGTCCAGCCAAAGGCAAAGGCAAGGCCCAGCACATAGGCCCCAAAGGCCGACCCACCGGTTTCGCCGGTGTCCATACGGGCTTCGCGATCAAGGAAGCCGATCCGGAACACGCCAAGGAAATGCAGGCCAAAGATGATGACAACTGCGCCGGCGACCTTGGCCAGGATATCTTGGTTATAAAGGAAGAACGACCCGAGCCAAGAGGCTGTGAATCCGAGGAAAATAAAGACCGTCGACAGACCCAGAACAAAGAACAGCGCCGCAATAATAAGGCGTGATCGGCTGCGCCCTTCGGTCATGTCCCCCATGCTCATCCCCGACATATAAGCGAGGTATGGCGGCACAATAGGCAGCACACAGGGGCTGAGAAATGAGACAATTCCAGCCAGCAGCGCCACGAACATGGCGGGCAAAAGCGATGCGTCTATGAGGTCGATTCCAAACATAGACCCGACATAGGCCATCGCGCGCTTGGCGTCACCTGCACAAGCGGTCACATCCTCGTGGACCTCTGTGTCAGATCGGTCTATCTGGGGGATATGACCCATGAATTAGACGCCATCGGGCTACTTTGCCCCCTGCCCGTTCTCAAAGCCCGCAAGCGGATGCAAGCTCTGGCCGTTGGTGAGACCCTTGTCGTCCATACTGACGACCCCGCCGCCGTGATCGACATGCCGCATTATTGCTATGAAAGCGGTCATGAGCTGGTGGATCAGGCCCAGAATGGCGACGTGATGGTTTGGACGCTTCGCAAAGCTTAAGGAATACACTCACTGGTTCAGGTTCATCGCTGAACAACGGCGTTTCTTCTAGGTGATCGTCGCCGGGCATGTTTAAGCTGTAGTCATTTGATTACGAACATGTACTGGAGTTCTTGAGTGAGATTGGAAATTCTCGACGGCGTCCGGGGTCATTTATTGATTATGATGATGCTGGCACATCTCTCTTGGCAGCCAAGCATGGGGTATTTAGGTATTATCCACCATGCCAAAATTATCGGTTTATTCGATGCCGAGTTTCTGGTGTTCCTGTCCGGTTTGCTGATTGGCATGTTAACAGTAGACAGGTATATTGGCGCTCAGCGCTTGAACAACTTTATCGTAAAACGGCTAGTAAAGGTCTATTTTTATTACCTTTTGTCAGCTATCCCATTTCTCCTCCTCGTCCTGATCAGCGCACCAGATTTTTCAACCTTTATAAAAGACGGGCTACGGGCAGCAGTTGAAATTTTGGCGGTTCAAAACGGAGGCGGTTACTCTGACATCCTTCCGATTTACCTATATTGCTTTGTCTTTTTGCTCATAATTTCAGCCACCTTCACACGATTTAGAACGGTTGCAGTTTTGATCGCATCATTCGTCATCTATATTCTAAGTCTACCAGATTTTTCTTACGGATTCTTTTCCCTCAGCGGAAAATTCATGGCATTTGATGTTGCTGCGTGGCAATTTCTTTTCGCGATAGCATTCGCGTTTGGCACACAATACAAAAAAATAATTCACTCAATAAACTCCTTAAAACCTTCCATCTTTTTGTTTCTAGTAGCTGTCACAGGAATTCTAGTTCTTGTTCAGCGCGGCTGGCTGGAATACCAGGTCTTGTTCACCGTCCCCCAGACTATCCCAGACAACTGGCCACGCATGCAACTGCATCCCACACACGTTGTTCGAATTCTTATTGTTTGCGCCTTTTTCTCTCTTATTCTCATTCGAAAACACCGGGCAACTTCGGTCCTCACCAGGCCAATTGAGTGGTACCTGCATTTACCAATTTTGCGATATACAGGCATTTATTCTATTCAGATGTTTGTAGTCCACGTCTATTTGTTGGCAATATTTCAATATGTGGACCAAGATTTAACGCAAACTGGTAAAACTCTACTTGCCCTATTTCTCCTTTGTATATTTTTTGCCCTTCCGCACGGCCTGTTTTATTGGAAACAGGGAAATCGCACTGTATTTCCAACTCGTTTAGCCCCCGCTCGAAAAAAAAATGACAAAAGCGGTTTGTGACATATGCACGTCAGAAAACAACCACCGCAGCCATCGGATCTGGAGAATAGGTACCTTTCGTGAATGTGCCCAAACGGGTGACAATCCGTTTAGAAAGCCGGAAGTCAATCTTCCCTACATGTTTGATACGAAAAAACGCTGCCGGAGTATCCCGGCAGCGTCGCTTTTCTCGCTCAAACCTGTTTGCCCTAATGGCGCAACAGCGCGTTGTTTATCGCCCCAACGACCACCAGCCGCGCCGTTTTGGCTTGGCCTCTTGTGTGGTGTCCTCGGCCTGTGCCACAGGAGCCTGATTAGGTTCCGCTTCAACGGCGGCCTCCAGGGGGGCTTCGGACGGCGCATCGGCAAACGGGGCACCGACGTCAGTGGCCTCTTGCGCCTCAGGCTCTGGTGCCATCCCAACCGACGCAATCACATCAGACGCCTTGCGCCGTGTACGTCGACGTTTGGGCTTGGTGTCTGCTTCGGGTTCATCCGCCGCAGGAGCCTGTGGCGCAGGCTTTGCAGCTTTGGTTTCAGGGGCCACAACCGCTTTGTTCTCTTCTACCAGAGCTTCGGTTGTTGTCTCAGCTGTCTCAGCAATCGCCTCTACTGGGGCTTCAGCGTCCGCAGCTGTCTCAGCAGGCGCAGCGATCTCGCCACCGTCACCAGATTTGGCCTCGGCATCCGAAGGGCTCTCATCAGCTTTGGCTTCAACCGTTTCGGTCGACTTTTTGCGTGACCGCGACCGACGCGTACGGCGCTTCTTGGGCTTTTCGTCCCCCTCTGCACCTTCAACAGGGGCCGCTTCGCCATCCGCCTTTGCGTCACTATCGTCCTGCGTCTCGGCCTCGGGTTTCGCATCTGACGGCGTCTCGGCCTCTGATCCTTCAACACCCTCTTCGCGCGACTTCGACGACTTGCGACGGCGACGACGACGGCGCTTCTTTGGCTGGCCGTCTTCACCGGTTTCGGTGGCCTCGGGCTTTTCGGTCCGCTCAATCACCTCGGCATCTTCAATCGCGTCGGCTTCGGCCTCTTCGTCGATCATATCCATGAGCGACGTGTCAACAGACACAACCGGCGCAGTGGCCACGGGCACAACCCGTGTGGCGACCTTGAATTTCTCCATCGAGAAATCAGGCGCAACCAGATGCGGATCACCTTCGATACGCACCGACATGCCATAGCGCGTTTCGATCTGAGCGATGTGTTCGCGTTTCTGGTTCATCAGGTAGTTGGCAATCGAGACCGGGCATTTCACCAGAACCTCGCGCGAGCGACGGCGCACGCCCTCTTCTTCGATCTGACGCAGCACCTGAAGCGCCATGTTGTCGTCGGACCGGATCAAACCGGTGCCGTGACAGGCGGGGCACGGCTGGGTCGTTGCCTCAATCATGCCAGGGCGCAAGCGCTGACGCGACATTTCCATCAGGCCAAAGCCGGAAATCCGGCCGACCTGAATACGGGCACGATCGGTTTTCAGCTTATCTTTGATACGCTTTTCGACCGCGGCGTTGTTCTTACGCTCGTCCATATCGATAAAGTCGATGACGATCAGACCGGCAAGGTCGCGCAGGCGCAGCTGGCGTGCCACTTCTTCGGCGGCCTCCAGGTTGGTCTTGGTCGCGGTATCCTCGATGCTGCCTTCTTTGGTGGCACGGCCCGAGTTCACGTCGATGGCAACAAGCGCTTCGGTCACGCCGATCACGATGTAACCGCCGGACTTGAGTTGAACCGTCGGGTTGAACATCCCGCCCAGATAGCTTTCGACTTGATAGCGCGCGAATAACGGCATCGCTTCGGTGTAGTTTTTCACGTTTTTGGCGTGGGACGGCATGATCATTTTCATGAAGTCCTTGGCGATGCGATAACCGCGTTCGCCCTCAACAAACACCTCGTCAATCTCACGATTATACAGGTCGCGGATCGAGCGTTTGATCAGATCGCCTTCTTCATAGATTTTAGCCGGTGCGGTCGATTTCAGCGTTAGCTCGCGGATTTGTTCCCACAGGCGTTGCAAGTATTCGTAATCGCGTTTGATCTCGGTTTTGGTGCGTTTGGCACCAGCCGTGCGAATGATAAGGCCCGCGCCCTTGGGCACGTCAATCTCATTGGCAATGGATTTCAGCTTGGAACGGTCCGCCGCATTGGTGATCTTGCGGCTGATGCCACCACCCCGCGCGGTGTTGGGCATCAAGACACAGTAGCGACCCGCCAGCGACAGATATGTCGTCAGGGCTGCGCCCTTGTTTCCGCGTTCTTCTTTGACAACCTGCACCAGTAAAATCTGGCGCACTTTGATCACTTCTTGGATCTTGTAGCGACGTGGACGCGGTTTGCGACGCGGGCGAATTTCTTCTTCCGTGTCATCATCAGCAACCGATTCAATCGACGCGTCTCGATCCGACGCGTTGGCTTTGGCCTTGGGCTTGTCGTCCTCATCGCCTGTCGCAGCGGCTGCATCGGGCGTTTCGGCGGCGTCTTTTCCCTCGTCCTCGGCCTTTGCGTCAGTCTTTGGCGCAACAGCGGCATCGGCGGCTTGTTCGGACACCTCTGGTTCGGCTGGCTTTTCTACCGCATCCTCGACAGGTGTGTCCTCAAAAGGAGTGTCAGCGACCTTTGTTTGTTCCTCAGTATCGGGCGTTTGTTCCGCCTCAACTTGTGGGGCGTCTGTGCTTTCGGCCTCTGGTGCGACGTCTGCGTCAACCGCAACGTCGTCGGTCTGAGCCTCAGCTTCCGCAGGCGCAACACCTTCTGCTTCAACAGCCGCCGGGGCGTCTTCAACAGGATCGGCTACCACGTCCGGAGCTGCCTCTGCAGCTTCTTCCGTGTCTGCCACCGATTCAGGACTCGTTTCCACCACAGGCTCGTCGGCCGCCGGAGTGTCATTCACCTCCGATGGATCGGCGCTGACGATCACTGGCTTATCGTCAGAATCCGCCGCAATGGGGCGTTTGGGTGTTTCTGCCTCGTCAGAAGTTTCTTCCTCTGCAGGCTGATCCGCGGCGGCCGCAACTGTGTCATCACCGGCTGCGCCCTCAGCCACGGCCTCTTGTGCCGGCTCTTCGGCAACCGGAGCTTCGGCTTCGGCAACAACAGGTGTTTCCGTAACTTCTTCAACTGCCACGGCTTCTGGTTCAGCTTCTTCCGCAGGCGCGGCCTCGGCAATCTCTTCAGGCTCGACACCTTCAACGGAATCGATTGGCTCGGCCACAGGGACCTCATGAACCGTTTCCATCGGAGACAGGCCCTCGCCCGGTTCCCCGGCTTCGGTGTCATCCCCATCATCAAGGTCAATGGTTTCCATGCCGCTGATTTCGCGCGGCGCATCGGTCGCTTTTGGTGCGGTGGATTCCGCAGCAGAGGTGTCAGCCTCAGAGACAGGTACGGAGACCTGATCGTCCTTAGCCTCACTCGGGGCATCGCCCGATTTGGTGTCCGTTGATTTGGGCTTGCGGCGTGACCGCGAGCGCGAGCGCTTGGGCTTTTCGCGTTCTTCATCCTCTTCCGCCGCCGCAGCGGCCAAAGCGGCCTCTTCTTCCATCAAAGCCTGACGATCCGCGACAGGTATCTGGTAATAATCGGGGTGAATTTCCGAAAACGCCAGGAAACCATGCCGGTTTCCACCATAATCCACAAAGGCCGCTTGCAGCGAGGGTTCAACCCGCGTGACCTTTGCCAGATAAATATTGCCAGCTAGCTGGCGCTTGTTTTCTGATTCAAAATCGAATTCCTCGACCTTGTTTCCGTCCACCACCACAACGCGGGTCTCTTCCGCGTGGGTGGCATCGATAAGCATTTTCTTAGCCATGTTTTCCGTGTGCACGCGGCCGATCCCCTGTTTGACAAGGAGTGTTCCGCCGGGGGTATCCCCGCGGTCACCCCTGGCGGTGCAGAGGTTCGGTAGGCGTGGCTTGTAAGGGCGAGCATAGGCGCGCGGGCATGGCGGTGCGATGTCGCCCCGTCTCGATGCCTCATATATGTCGCGCGCTTCATCGCGTTTCTTCTCCGACGCTCGGCCCTCCTGATACAGGAGGCGGCGCCCATTCAAGGCCCGTCGCTTTTGGCGGTCCGGGCACAGTACATCGGCCTTGCGGCCCAATCGGTCTGCCTTGGGGGTCAGCGACTTGCTGATCAGGGTCCAAAACAGCGAAACTCTTTGGCGGTGTACGTAGCACATGCGCCTAGCATGCAACATAAAGGTAGGTCTGTGGAAAAGACAATGGGCAAAATCACGCCATGGCAGGCTCAAACGCCGATTTGATCGCTCCTAGCGCGACTGGCTGCATAAAATCTTTTGCAAAAAGATTTGCAAATTCCATGCATGGAATTTTTCACCCAGCCAACATGGGCACCGCCTGCCACACCTGCTCCGCAAAAAACGCGCCAAAACGCCAAACGCACCTCCCGCCTCTCTGCACGAAAGCTCCAGAAACCAAGGGCATTGGCACTTAGGCAGAAACGCTGAAACCGCGAAATCCGTAGTCAACCCGAAGTGGAGATTGTCTACTCAAATAATGGCGAAATCCAATTAAAGATTGTGCCTCCATGTTACCAAGTTTGGTCCAACATCTGCGGGCCCACCGATCCGTGCAGATGCAGATCCGATTGAAATAGGCGGTTTGGCATGAAGCACAAATGGCAACCGCTTTTGAAGGTGGAGCGGGTCCCCGGAAACAATTTCCTGAGCTTTGTTCATCCAGCTTTCGACGGCCCGACATCCCCAAGGACCATACCCAGACTTGCCGGAACTTCGTTTGTATCTGAAACAAAGAAGGAATCCTGATTTGTCCCGAGATACTGCGCCTCCCCGTTCAATTTTCCATTCACCTTGAACTATTGCACGGTTTCTCGGATACCATAGATAGGCACCTCCGTTTTCTGACATGTATTCAATCTGATTTCCATCAGAGGAATAACTCCGATAGGTGCGATTGGCGACATATCTAGCAGTCTTTTCAGATATCGTTGTCGACCTGACGGTACGAATAAACTCTGGCGCTTTCAAGGGCTCCCAGTGCTCAACGTCATTTCCAATGCTTGCTCCACATGCTGTTAGCGTCAATGCAAGTAAAACGACAAGGAGCGCTCTCACCAGTTCCATCTCCACCAATATTTTTCTTTTACGAATGCGTTCAGGGTCTAAGACTGCCGCGAATTTTCGCCACTGTCCACATGCTTTAGTTGCCGCTCAATTTAGAATGTTGTCAATTTCAGGAAAGGGTCACCGGTTGCATTATCTAACAACGGCTGGCAGCCCAAACCAGACACGCGGTTTTGACAACTAGGACGAATTATTTGAACCTCGCCGAGGGTAGGCCAAGTAAGTTTTTCTGCGGGTTGAAACAGCGGGCATTCCGATTGCAACAACGTCCAACAAATCTTGAAGGGTGCTTCGTGAACAGAAAACCTTTTGCGGTGGGAATAACACCGCCCTTTCATTCCCTTACCGGCCAACAATTTCCGAAGGAAATGAAATGCCGCTGTTCAACGCCTTATGATAGATACCCGGGAATTAGGTTGTATGCCCCGTAGGGGACGTATTGACCACCCGGCAATTCCTGAATTGCAATATCGTCTACAGTCAAGTCCTGACCACCGATGATGATGGCAACGATTTGACCTTCAACGGTTAGTTCCGCTCCTGTTCCATCTGCCAATGGCATGATGGAGATGTCGTCTGTTTCAAGCAATGTTCCGGCAAGGCCTCTCACAAGGATTGTGTCCTCTCCAGGAGTGAAGTCTGTGATTATTGTAGGATCTAGCTTATTTGGTCCGTCTGAGATGACATCTTCATGTTCTTCAAAGGCTTCACTCGCGTTTTGCAAGACAAATAGGTCGTCACCCTCTCCGCCCGTCAGGTCATTCCCGTTGAATGAATGGATGATGTCATCGCCGTCGCCACCATCAATTGTGTCTCTCTCAAAATCAACAATCGTGTAGCTATCTCCGTGGTTCGAGTTTGTATCGACCCTCCCGCCATCTGCAAAAATGGTATCATTACCGTCGCCACCATTGACGGCATCGGACCCACCTCGGTTGGCGATCACATCGCCCGCATTGCTTCCGGAGATAGTATCGTCACCGTAGCTGCTTACGACCGTTGTTCCGAATCCGTTTTCGCTGTCACCGATTGTATATTCGATGGGCGTACCGTCATCGAATTCAAAACTGACCGTAAGAGTGATATCATCTAGGGTGAAGGGCGTGCCGCCAGATAGCCGGATAACCAGTTCGTCCCCAAGATATAGGTCGCGACCTAGTCCATCTTCCCGCTCAATAAGAGCGAATTCCCCCCCGTCTCCGTTGCTGACGCCCAGATCAACGAACAAGGTGTCTTCTGAAGGATCAAAATCGGTGATTTCGCTGACTGCCGTGTTCGACAGGCTCTCTTGCGCGATGAAGCTGTCTGACCCTAAGCCACCGGTGACGATGCTGCCATCGCCGAAACGCATGGTATCATCCCCAGCGCCCCCATCTATGAATTCGGCTAAAATATCGTCGTCACCGTCGTCGCGGCTACGATTGTTTATCACATCATCGCCGTCACCGCCCAAAATGGTGTCGGTGTTCGCACCACCCGACAAAGTGTCATTGCCTGCACCGCCTTCGATGCTGTCTTGGCCCGCCATCCCGAACACATCATCGTTGCCTGAGCTGCCAGTCAGCGTGTCGTTTCCATTTCGGCCATGAATCGAGTCATCGCCTGATCCGCCATCAACACTGTCATCACCATCATGGGCGTCGAGACGGTCATTGCCTTCGCCGCCTAAGATTGTGTCATTCCCATCAAAATATCCGTCGGGGTAATCCTCGTTCAAGTAGCCCCCCTCAAGGACCGTATCGTCGCCTGCGCCAGCATCGACAAAATCACTCCCCTCTCCCCCTACTAAGGAGTCGTCACCGTCACCGCCAAAGATTGTATCATCGCCGTTCAAGCCATTAATGGTATCATTGCCGTCACTACCTTCGATGCTTTCGGAAACATCAGGTGAAGGTATCGGTGCAAGGGGAACCTCAACCTCGTCTGCCTCGTTGACCTCATCGGATTCATTAGCATCAGACGATGCGAAACCAAGTAGTCCAATAGACAACACACCTGTAAGAATCAGCAACAATTCCATAGCACTCATCCAGTATAAAATTTTAAATCAAGGGAAAAATAGCAAACAGAAATAGGGGAAGCAAGCATTCCAAGTAATGTCACATCAGCATTAGATTGACCGCTGGCGAACAACAAAAACATGGCTGAATCTCATGAAGGTTAAAGGCGTGTCCAATCAGGCATTTCAGACACAATTTTAAAAAAGGAGGTTCTTCCGGCAATAATCCCGCTGGACAACGCGAAACCTCATGCTCGATTGTTTGCCCAATTTCTGTGTATATATTTTGTGGTGCATTTGGTCCGTTTTAGCCAGAGATATTTCATATGAGCACTAAAGCACTATTGCAACGACCAAGTTGGCAAAGCACCCCATTCACAAAGTTAGCTGTTCTGATGGGCGCTTCCGGCGACGAGGCTTCTAAGTAACAGCTATATGATTATTGTCGGCCTGACTTTGCAAATGTCGTTGGCTGCGCTTCGCGGACCTTCGCACGATCCAGGGTTGCGCCGGGGCCGCTCACTTCGACCAAGACGATCGGTGTCAGCCCAAAATGGCTGATGTCTGACGACTGTGAGCAGCCTCGCTACTGGTTCCAACTGTTTGCCTCCACTTACCTATAGCCGAAATTCATACCGAAAGAGATTTGTTTCAAAGCGCGACGCCCGATGCCTTCGCGAACATCACGGGTAGAGCACCCATACGTCATTACATACTCTTTCTGCTTGCCTAGTCGTGTAAAATCGGGCTTGGTTGGAATGGAACGAAAGAAATCTAGAAATTGGATTCTGGCAGAGGCTATGAAAAAAGGGCTTTCACTTATCATGCTGGTTGTGCTCGGCTTTGGTGTTCTGGGCTTCATTATAAAGGTAATTGTGGGGATTGATTTTGTTGACGAAAGCGTTTTCCCCGCCGAAATTCTCGCTCTGGCCGATGTTTCTTTTGCGATTTTTGTGGCCCAAACATTGGCGTTGGCGGCATATGATTTGCTAAAATAAATTGAACGAAATCTTTGGAAACATGGTTGGGCGCGCAATAGAGCGGGTTTAGGTCACGTTAACTAAAGGCGCACCCAGAGCCGGATGAATGTGATACCTATGAAGCCCAAGAGGCTATCGGCATTTTTGTTGCGGCATTCGTCTCTTCGGGCTCACTGCGAACATACGGCGGTGCTACGCAAGGTATTCGCCCAAGTTGTGCTGCCAGAGCAACACTGGATGACGAGAGACAGCCCGGAGCGGACACGGAGGGTTACGGAGAAACAAATATCTGGTTTAAAGTGACACTTAAACGTAACGAGTGAGATTTCGATGGTTATGCAATGAGTGGACATCAATGAATTGGCTCTCTCGATATTTTCGACTCTATATCCAAGCGTGTAGAAACCTGCTTAGTTTGTTTGTCTGGGCATTTGCAATAGGTGGTGTTTTATTCATCGGTATCGTTCTGCTTCATTATTTTTCTGTGTCGCCTAACTGAATACGCAGCGGAAGAGCTCCCACCTTCCGCAGCTACCACACAATCGCAAGCGACACCGGATGACCGCAGTCAGCCCAAACCAGACGTGTCGCTTGAATTCCGAGGCACCAATGCGGACTTTCAACTTGGGCTGATTGCTTCGACGTCAGACCTTAGACTGGATTGCGCGCAGTCTGGTACAGTGATTTGCACAAACGGTTCAAAACACAAAAGGTTTTGCTCCGGTTTTTTTGAGCCTCGAAAAGGTCAGCAAGTGTGAACGGCTGGGTAGGCAGCTCAAAAACGACCGATATTGGTGAAAAACTCGACCTAATAGACGTTGCGTTTAGCGATGAGTCACTCCCATCATACTGCCATGCGCGCGAACTATGGTGCTATCAACCACTTGCAGGGTGTCGGGAACCTCACCGCTCTGGCTCAGGGCTTCCAGGATTTCGTCCCTAGTCCTGACCAAGGCGGTGGCGGGTCGGTTTTGCGCCAGTTGGAGACGCGGATAGCGAGGAAAAAGTTTTAAAAAACGCCCATTCTTCGTCCGCCATCGGATCTCGTGCCAAGCTGGCCTCCATAGCAGATACTAATTTGAATCATGTTTGCTGTCCGTTGGGAAATCTTGTTGTCAACATGACCTAACGCACTGCACAATTGCCCCAGTCTTTACGAACGAACTTCCGGCCCTCAATCTCTAATGCCCCGGCGGCTAGAAGGATTTGCGAATAGGATGCAAATTCATAAGGACTTATGTCGGTAGACTTGAAAGTCTGTTGGATCTCCGCATCCGTTGTAGTGCAATCTCGCCCCAGAAAAAAGTCCTGAACAATTAGAAAACGTGCCTTGCTTGCTGACAAGTACGCTGGAGGCCTATCACATTTTCTGGTATTTGCTTCCAATCGGGCGTCAAACACGGAGAGCTTCCCCGTTTTCGTTCGCAATTCCCAAATCAAATCGATGCGTTCCTGCGCGGACGAGAAGCCAGCGGAAGTAAAGATTTTTCGTGTCCGTTCGAGCGGAATTGCACACCCATTCTGTTCCTCAACGACAGTTAATAGGGCAATTGCCCGCGTACTGGTAGACTGCGTCCCCCCGTTCTGACAAGCAACCAAGAGAAAAACACATAAAGTGGCGCAGGCCGCGCGGAGAGAAAAAGATGGGGAAATAGTCATTTGTTTACTCAGTCTATTTTTTAGGAACATAATTTCTTTTTTTTGGGATGTACGCAACTTCTGGATAACTGCGCATCTCCCAAAAAAGGCCGTTCAAGCCGTAGTAGGCGCTCGATCATACCGTTGGATCGCCCGCGATCTTGGGGTCAAAAAATACTGAGCTCGATATCATGAAACGGTAGCGTCAGAATTCCTTGTGATGCGATCATTCCAGTAATCTGGGCCTCGCTAAATCCGCTTTTTCGCATCCGTTTGCCCCTTCGAAAGGTTTAGAAAACTCGACATCAAGGTGAGGGAAGTTTCAGGGATCAGGTCATCCCGATTATGTATCTCCGCTAAAAAGTGCCGCCTAAATTCAATTTCACTATTGTCTTTCACTCTTTACCTTCTCGAGTGACAATTCATTGTCCCCTTTCGGAATTGCATCCAGCGTTGCAAACTCCGCTTCCAGCGTTTAGCTGCCTTCACGATTTGTAGTCTGCCTTATTCCAATCGGCACGACGTCTGTTCTTCGGGAAACACTTATTCCACGGCAATACGCCAATTTGCCTGTAGACCTCTTGCGTGGACAAAAACGCCCCACTTTACACGCCACGTTGACACGGGGGCCTCGGAAAATAGTGCGGCCGAACCACCCATTCCCCAAGCCCCCCCGGCCCCTTATCCCATCTTGCGCAAACGTTTGAACAGACTGGACGTATCCCAGCGACCGCCGCCCATTTTTTGGACGTCTTTGTAGAACTGATCAACAAGCGCCGTCACCGGCAAGGACGCGCCGGTTTCATCGGCTGTATCAAGGCAGATACCAAGATCCTTGCGCATCCAATCCACCGCAAACCCATGTTCGAACTCGTCATCAATCATGGTTTCAAAACGGTTGACCATTTGCCAACTGCCTGCGGCTCCGCCACCGATCACTTCGACAACCTCGCGCCCGTCTAGACCGGCTTTCTCAGCGAAATGCAGCCCTTCGGACAGGCCTTGAACCAAGCCAGCGATGCAGATTTGGTTGACCATTTTACACAGCTGCCCTGCCCCGCTTTCACCAAGACGTTTGCAGAGTTTCGCATAGGCGGACATGATCGGTTCAGCCCGCGCATAGGTCGCCAAATCGCCCCCACACATGATCACCAGCTGGCCGTTTTCGGCCCCCGCCTGACCACCCGACACTGGTGCATCGACAAAGGCGACCTCGGCGCTTGCCGCGATGTCGTGCAACTCGCGTGTTACCTTGGCCGATACGGTGGTGTGATCGACAAAAACGCTCCCCGCCGCCATTCCTGCAAAGGCCCCGTCTTTGCCCAAACACACGCCGCGTAGGTCATCGTCATTGCCAACGCAGGCCATGACAAAATCCGCGCCTTCCGCGGCCTCACGCGGTGATGGGGCCGCCTTGCCGCCAAATTCCGCCGCCCATGCTTCGGCCTTGGAAAAGGTCCGGTTGTAAACTGTTACCTCATGACCGGCTTTGGCCAAATGTCCGGCCATCGGATAGCCCATCACACCCATGCCCAAAAACGCAAGTTTCGCCATTCTCTGTCTCCCTCAACTCCCCCGCCCCTTGGCAAGCCGCCACACACGGGATAGGTCCAATCTCACCTTCAACTAACGCATGGTGAGGACAAGGGAAATGGTACTTGTGTTCCGGTGGCTGTTTCGGCTGACTGTCTTGGCTATTGTGGTGATCGTGCTGGGTGGCCTTACTGTGCGCTATCTCGCCGGGCGCTCGCTCCCCAATTATGACAAATCCCTGCCTGTGGCCGGGATCACCGCCGATATTGAGATCGTGCGCGACAATGCCGCCGTGCCCCACATCATGGCGCTATCGGATCGCGATGCGTTTTTTGGCCTTGGCTATGTCCATGCCGAGGATCGCCTTTGGCAAATGACGGTTCTTCGCCGCACAGTTCAGGGGCGGTTGTCCGAAATCTTCGGCACGCGCACGATCGAGACCGACACGCTGATGCGCCGCCTTGACCTTTACCCCCTGGCGGTCAAATCGGTGCCCCATCAGGACGCCGCGACATTGGATGCGCTTGAGGCCTATGCCGCTGGGGTCAATGCCCGCATCACAGAAATCAATTCCAATAGTCTTGGCCGCGGTGCGCCGGAACTCTTTGTCTTCAACGCGCCAATTGCCCCATGGCAACCGGCGGATTCCATTGCCATTGTCAAACTGATGGCGCTGCAATCGTCCGGCCACCTGCGCGAAGAGGTGCTGCGCGCCCGCACCTCGCTCTTGCTTGATGACAACCAGCGTCTGTCGGACATCCTGCCGGACATGCCCGGCGGCGGTATTGCGGCCCTGCCCAAATATGCTGATCTGGCCCCCGGCCCTTTGAAACGGTTCGCCGAAAATCAGGTTCCCCCGACATTCCTCCCCCCCATTCCCGAGCGCGGCTTGGCCGGGGCATCAAACGCTTGGGCGGCTGCGCCTGAACGCAGCGCCGGGCGCGGCACCCTCTTGGCCAATGATCCGCATCATGGCCTCTCCGCCCCGTCCTTTTGGTATCTTGCCCGCCTGCAATTGGCCGACGGCGGTGTGATTGGTGGCACTATTCCTGGTGTCCCGACCATCACCGTTGGTCGCTCTGAAAACCTCGCTTGGGGCGTGACCTCCTCTTATCTTGATGATCAGGATATTTTCATCGAAGAGTTGAACCCGGACGACCCAGAGCAATACCGCACGCCGGACGGGTTCAAACGGTTCGAAACCCGCAAATCCATCATCAACATCAAAGATGCGGCCCCGATCACCGTCACATTGCGCTGGACAGACAACGGTCCGGTGTTGCCGCGCTCGGTCTTTGACATCGACGCTGTGACGCCGCCGGGCCATGTCGCGACGCTAAGCTGGACGGCGCTATCGGCCCAAGACACGTCGATGACCGCCGCGATTGGATTGATGTCGGCGAAATCCGTCGAGGACGCGCTTGAGCTGTCCCGTGCCTATGTGGCCCCGGCGCAGAACCTAACGTTGATTGATCGTGACACCGTGGCGATGAAGCTTGTCGGGGCGATGCCGCGCCGCGATGTGGGCCATCAAAGCAAGGGTCGCCTACCGAGCCCCGGCTGGATCGCGGAGAACCGTTGGCAGGGCGTGTTGCCCTACACTTCGAACCCCGAATTCCTTGCCCCCGAGGGCGGGATTGTTGGCAATACCAACAACAAAACCATCGACCGCGCCTTTCCCAACCATGTCAGCTATGACTGGGGTGACAGCCAGCGAGTTCAACGCTGGCGCGGCTTGATGCAGGGGCGCAAGGTGCACACCCGTGATAGCTTTATCGAAGCGCAGCTTGACACCGTATCGGTCACCGCGCGCACCCTTTTGCCGCTAATAGGCCGTGACCTTTGGTACACCGGCGAAGCCGCCGCCGAAGGTACACCCGAACGCCAACGCCAACGCGCTCTTGATCTCTTGGCCAATTGGAACGGTGAGATGAACGAACATCTCCCCGAGCCGCTGATTTATAGCGCTTGGCTCCGTGCCCTTCAGGAACGTCTGATCCGTGACGATCTTGGCCCGCTGGCGGACAAGTATCACCATGTGGAACCCTTGTTCATCGAACGGGTGTTCCGCGATTTTTCAGGGGCGTCTAAATGGTGCGACATCATCCGGTCGGTCAAGACCGAAAGCTGTTCCGACATTTCGCGCCTCGCTTTGGATGACGCGCTGATTTGGATCAACGAAACCCACGGCTCTGCGCTGGAAAGCCTGCGCTGGGGCGATGCGCATGAGGCCACCCACGAACATCCTGTGCTTGGCAAAGTGCCGCTTGTGCATTTGTTTATGAACATCACGCAATCGACCTCGGGTGGAGATCATACCCTGCAACGTGGTCGCACCTCGGGCAAAGACCCCGAACCTTTTGCCAATGTCCATAGCGGGGCCTATCGCGGCGTCTATGATTTCGCCGATCCCGATAGCTCGGTTTTCATCATTTCGACCGGTCAGTCCGGGCATTTCTTGTCGCGACACTACGAAGATCTGGGGCAGCTCTGGCGGCGTGGTGAATATATCCCAATGTCGCTGGATATTGGGCTTGCTCGTGCGGCCTCGGTTGGGATCACGCGACTGGTCAAACCGTGAGCGGTGCCACGCATTTGACTGGCGAAGCGGCCTATGAAATAGCCATGGCCGCTTTGGGTCGATTGTGGCCGGATTGGTCCGGTGAGCTAATGCCGCTCAAACCCTTGACCCAACCGTTGCGCGCCACGCCTTTTCGGCTGTCCGGTGGGGCAAAACCCGCTGTGATCAAAGTCTGGGGTCCCGGCAATGCCTCCAAGGCTGCGGCCCAAGCCGCGCGCCAAGAAAAGGTCGCTTTGGCGATGGCTGCCGGTGTCAACCGGGGCGTCCCGGTTTTTGGATTTGACGCGGCGGCTTGTGCCCTTTTGATGCAGGATGTGTCTGGTGAAACCGTCGACCACGCCTTGCAAGAAACGCCGGATCGGCTCAATGAACTGGCCACCCGCGCAGGCACTTGGGTACGCGACTATCATGCCCTGTCCCTGCGCCCTGCCTCGTTTCGACCCGCTGGGCATATTGCATGGTTGGAAAAACTGCGCGCTCAGATTGCAGACGGTCAGCGAGATACCCCCGATCCAAACAGGTTTTGCCGTCTCGCGACTCAGGTCTGCGACCGCGCCATGACCTTGCGCAAGCGTCCAGCCCCCAAGGCCATCACCCATCGCGATCTCACCCTTGGCAACCTATTGGTTGATGATCAAAAAACTCTTTGGGGAATAGACTTCGAAAACAACCGCGAAGACGAGCCACTGCGCGACCTGTTTTCCCTTGCCGTTGATCTGATCGGGTTTTCCTCTAACGGCACACAGGCAAGCCAAACCTATCGCGGTCTCACACAAGCCTATGCCGATCGCGAAACCGACCCAGAGGTTCACGCGTTTTTGTTTCACTGTTTTGCGCTTGGGGTTTGGGCCAACACGCCGGCCACACCGTCAAAACGGCAGGCCAAGCGGTTTCGGGTTTCGCAGTGGATGTTGCAAAACCCTAACGCAATCGCGGGTTAAAGGCTTTCGAACCGCGCCTTGTCTTTGGCGGACCAGCGCAGGCTTAGATGATACCCATCCTCGTCCTGCCGCTCCGCTTCGATCAGGCCCTTTTCAAACAACCAAGCCCGCTCGCGGCCCTTTTCATAGCCAAGAACCAGCTCTTCGTCGCGCTTCTCTTCGCCAAGCGCACGGGTGACTTCGGTGAGGAAATCATCCAACCCTTCGCCGCTTAGGGCCGACACCGCAAAGATATGATCTTCTCGCTCAGCACGGGATCGGATCGCCTCGGCTTCCTCCGCGCCAAGCTGATCCATCTTGTTCCAAAGCTCAATCTGTGGTGTGCGTTCGTCCACTCCAAGACTATCCAGAATGGTCGCCACATCACGGGCTTGTTCGGTGGTTTCGGAATGGGAAATGTCGCGCACATGTACGATCACATCGGCGGCCAAGACTTCTTCCAAGGTCGCACGGAACGACGCCACCAATTCGGTGGGCAAATCCGAGATAAAACCAACCGTATCCGAGAGGATTACATCCGCTCCTGTGGGCAAGCGAACCGAGCGCATCGTCGGGTCAAGCGTGGCAAAGAGCATGTCCTTGGCCATGACTTCGGCCCCGGTTAAGCGATTGAAAAGCGTCGACTTCCCGGCGTTTGTATAGCCTACCAACGCCACAATCGGATAGGGAACTTTGGCGCGGGCCTTGCGGTGCAATTCGCGGGTTTTCACCACTTTTTCAAGCTGGCGACGCAGGCGAACAAGTTGTTCATCAATCGCCCGACGGTCGGCCTCGATCTGGGTTTCACCGGGACCACCGACAAAGCCCAAACCGCCACGCTGACGTTCTAGGTGGGTCCAAGCACGAACAAGGCGGGTGCGCTGATAACTGAGCGCCGCCATTTCGACCTGTAACACCCCTTCGCGGGTGGCTGCACGGTCCGAGAAGATCTCCAAAATCAACCCGGTCCGGTCGAGCAATTTGACCTTCCACGCCTTTTCAAGGTTGCGTTGTTGAACCGGCGTCACCGGGCCATCAATCAGCACCAACTCGACGTCATTGGCATGCAGCTTGGCTTTAAGCTCTTCGATCTTGCCAGACCCGAAAAGCATCCCCGGCTGAGGTTTCGACAAAGGCACAACATCGGCCCCCGCCACCTCAAGTTCGGGCAAGGCACGGGCCAATGACACAGCTTCGGCCAAGGCCATCGTGGCATCACGACGGTCCCTATCAATTTTGATGTCAGGATGCAGGACCCAAGCGCGGGTCACATGCGCAGCATGTTCCTTCAAGAGGCGTCTTCACCATCATAGAGGTTGATCGGCTGACTTGGCATAATCGTCGAAATCGCGTGTTTATACACAAGCTGCGACTGACCATCGCGGCGCAAAAGCACACAGAAATTGTCAAACCAAGTGATCACACCCTGTAGTTTAACGCCATTAATCAAGAAAACCGTGACCGGAACCTTGGTTTTACGAACATGGTTAAGAAATGCGTCCTGTAGGTTCTGTCTATCCGAAGCCATTGAATTGCCTTTATTCTTGCCATTGCCCCGAATGCGGGCCGTCCCTCGTCGAACGGAGTATGTCTTGCAAATCCGAGAGTTTCCAGCGCAAAAATGGACCTTTTCGAAACCGTGTCTTATCCGCGCCAGCTTTCGGGGCTTATCATCACGATAATTGCCAGCAATTCCAACCGCCCCAGAACCATGGTTGCACATAAAATCAGCTTTGCTGACGGGGCCAGGCCGATGAGGTCAATATCTTGGGCCGGGGCAACAGAAATCAGCGGGCCAGTGTTGGACAAACAGGCCACCGTCAACGTGATCGCCGCCTCAAAATCAATGCCATACAACCCAAGGATCATCGTCAAAGCCGCCAAAGACACCGCAAAGAGCATGAAAAACACCCAAGCGATAAAGGCCCCTTCGCGACGAATGCGCCGCATCACCGGGCCGGACCTTCCGACCGACGAGGGGTGGATCAACTTTTCGATCTCGCGTGCGCCGTTGACATAAAGCGCAAACACCCGGAGCAGTTTGACGCCCCCCGCCGTGGTGGCCACGCCGCCGCCTAAAATCGCCAGCGCTATCAGGATGATACCCGGCGTTGCTAATCCAGACCAGCCCTGCGCCGACGCCCATTCCGCGCTGACAAAACCGGTGGTGGTCAGGAACGACAACCCGGTAAACAAGCCCCCCCACAAGGCTCGGAACCCGGCGGCAAGGTTTTGTTCATCACCAACCTCAAAGGCCGCAACCCAATGGCGCAAGAATAACAGCATTGGCACAATCAGAATGATCGCAATCCCCATCCGGAACTCAGGATCATAAAGTAAACCCGTGCGCGTACTTTGCCCGGTGTCGGTTGAAAAAGTCAGACGCGACAAGGCAAAGAACAAAAAGCAAAACACGATCATTTCACCGGGCAACCCGCTTGGGCTAGAGGCCACTCCGCCAACCGGCGAAATGCCCGAGGTCGACATCACCGACATGGCATGGCTCAGCGCGACAAGGGGTGAATCCCCCGATACCAGCAACATCACACAGAGCGCGGCGGTCAATCCGACATAGACCGGAAACAGCTCTTGGGTGCTGCGCAGCAGGCGCGCGGCAGGGTCGCTTTGCCCATCCCGTGCTGCGCCGTGGGTCATCGCCTGCCCCGGTGCGCCCGCGGCGGTGACTTCGAACCCGCCAAGCGCCAAAGGGGCCAAAATCGCCGAAGCCGCCACCCACATCAACAAGCCTCCCATCCACCCGACCTGAGCGCGCCACAGGTGTTCGGGACCAGACAATCGGTCCGGCTCAAACAATGTCGCGCCAGTGGTGGTCATCGCCGACACCATTTCGAAATAGGCGCTGGAAAAGGACGTGTTGCGCACGGCTTCGTGGAAAGGCACCGCCAAAATGATCGGCAAAAGCGCAAACCCTGCCAAAAGCGCCACCAACTGCCGCAACGCGCTGGTGTTATGTGACCGGGTCGCCAAAGCAATGCCAAGGAAACTGGTTAAAATCAGGCCGATCACCCCGGCATAAAAGAACGACCGCGCATCGTGAAACTCTTCGATCACCAAGGCATAGGAGGCAGGCACAAAGGTCGACACGGACGCAATGGCCAGCATCAGAAGGAAAAACGGCAGGTTCTTGATCGTATTCATGGCGCGCAGAGGCCTTTCGGCTCAGAAGAAATCGATCGAAACTTGCAACAGACGCTCAACTTCGGCCACGTCTTTGCTTAGGACAAACAAAACGATATGATCGCCCTCTTCGATCGGCAATCCGCCGGTGATCCGCACCACATTGTCGCCCTTGCGCACGGCACCGATCAGCACGCCCTCAGGGAAATCAATGTCGCGCACCTTGCTGCCGGCGATGGGCGATGTCGAAAGGACTTCGGCCTCAATCACTTCGGCCTCAGCATCGCCAATCGAATAGACCGATTTCACTCGACCATGGCGAATATGGCGCAGGATCGAACTTACCGTGGTCGCGCGCGGGTTGATATAGGCATCAATCCCAAGCGGTTCCATCAGGGGCACCAAGGTTGGATCGTTGATCAAGGCAATCACCATAGGACAGCCCGCCGCCTTGGCCCGAACCGCCGCCAGCATGTTCACCTTGTCATCATCCGTCACACAAAGCGCCGCATCGGCACGATCAACCCCGGCCTCGCGCAAAAGCGCCGCATCCATCCCATCGCCGTGCAAAACGATGGTCCGCTCAAGTGCTTCGGCAGCTTGTTCGGCGCACTTGCGGTTGCGTTCGATCATCTTGGCCCGCACCCGGCTTGGCCCGGATTCAAGATGTTGCGCCACCGACAGGCCGACGTTGCCACCGCCGACAATCACGACACGTTCCTGTTTGCGGGTGCTTTTGCCAAAGATTTCAAGCGTTCGCGCCTGGTCCTCGGCATGCACCATCACATAGCAACTATCGCCTACAAAGAGCTGATCACGCGGTTCGGGGGCAAAAAGGCTGCCCTCGCGGCGCACCCCAACCACAACCGACCGCAGGGTGGAAAAGAGATCGCTCAACTGCCGCAAGGGCGTGTTGACCACCGGACATTCTTCGTCAATCGACAGGCCAAGCAACTGCGCATTGCCATCCAGAAAGGTTTCCGTGTCAAAGGCCGCTGGGGCCGACAACCGCTGCATCGCGGCGGCGGCGACTTCGCGTTCCGGGCTGATCACCACATCAATCGGAAGGTGGTCGCGGCGATAAAGGTCGGAATAAATAGCCGTCAAATAGCTTTGCGCCCTCAATCGGGCGATCTTGCGTGGCACTTCAAACACCGAATGGGCCACCTGACAGGTCACCATGTTGACCTCATCGGAATGGGTGGCGGCAATGACCATGTCCGCATCACGCGCGCCCGCCCGATCCAACACATCCGGATATGACGCAAAACCGGCAATGCCCTGTACGTCCAAAGTATCCGTGGCGCGGCGCACCAACTCGGGGTTGCTATCCACAACCGTCACATCGTTGCGCTCACCTGACAAATGTCTGGCGATCTGCCAACCCACCTGACCCGCACCACAAATGATGACCTTCATGCCCATCCCTCAAACGATTTCGTCCCTTGGCATGACACGCCCCCGCGCGCCCGTCAATCATTCCACCGTTTGCAAAGGGCCAACTCCTGCGCGACAGGCACCCTAGCCTATCATCCGCTCTTCGTTTTGCATAAATCGTCACCTTGCCACGCACCAAAACAAAGCGCGCGGAAGCGCATAATAAAACAGCGGTTCGTGCCCAAAAAAGTTAGCTGTCCGTGTTGTTGCGCGCGTCGCGACGTTTGCGTTTGTAGGCAAAAACCTCGGACCGTTCGACCCAACGATACTTTGGGTCTTGTGTCACCTTGGTGAAAAACAGCTGCCCCTGCCCCAATCGCCATGGGTCAAGCACAACACCATCGGCCATGCCGTCGCCCTTGGCCGACACAATAAGCGTTGAATGCTCAACAAGGATGTTGTCGTGATTGGCGATCGCGCGGTGCCAATCAAGGGTTTGAACCCCTTCGCGGGCCATTCGCACTTGCAGATCATCGGCCCAATCCTTGCACAAGCCGCGCGGTTTCATGCCTTGGTTCACCTTGATATTGTGAATATAGGGCGCGTCTTCAACGCCCCATTCCTTGGCCCATACCAGCGGATCTTCAACCGCGATCCGCGCCACAAGGGCGGCCTCGGCCGGGTCTACATCGGGACCAAGCGCCGCGATCAACGCCGTCAATTCGTCGATCTTGGCCTCTTCGGCATCGACCTGAGCAAAAGCCATGGTTTGGGGAACGGTGTCTACCCGCTCCGGCGCAACACATCCCGCCGCCCCCACAACCATCAAAGCCGCGAAAACTCCGCGCATCACATACTCTCCCGTGGCTCAAGGCACCCTATTTAGGAGGCCTCTTGCACTTCATCCTCAAGCCGCGCAACCCGCGCGCCCGATTTCTGCGAGGTCACAACTCCAAGCGATTTTAGCTTGCGGTGCAAGGCTGAGCGCTCCATGCCAACAAAGGACGCGGTCCGGGAAATATTCCCGCCAAACCGGTTGATCTGGGTGAGCAAATATTCGCGTTCAAACGCCTCGCGTGCTTCACGTAGTGGCAATGTCGCCAAGGTTCCCGACAAAACAACTCGCCCGTCATCGCTTTCGGTCGGGCCGCTGTCTTGGGGCAACTCACGGGCCTCAATCGGGCCAGTGCCATCGCCTAAAATCAACACCCGCTCGATCAGGTTCTTAAGCTGTCGCACATTGCCGGGCCAGGTCATGGTCTGCATCAAGGCGACCGCATCATCCGACATCTCGCGAAGCGGCAGGCCCTGCGCTTTGTTGCACAGTTCCACAAAGAATTGCGCCAAAACTGGAATGTCCTCGCGGCGTTCGGCCAAAGAGGGCACTTGGATCGGCACCACGTTCAGGCGATGATAGAGTTCCTCGCGAAATTGCCCGGCGGCTATTTCCTCCTGCAAGTTCCGGTTTGTCGAACTGATAACCCGCAGATCAACCTTAACCTTGTCCGAGCCCCCTACACGGGTGAATTGCTGATCGACCAGCACACGCAAAATCTTGGATTGAGTCCCAACCGGCATGTCCGCGACTTCGTCGAAATAGATCACCCCGCCATGGGCTTGTTCCAACAACCCCGGCTCAACACCGCGCTGCCCGCCTTCGCGACCAAACAGCATGGCCTCCATCATTTCAGGCTCCATCCCGGCACAGTTGACCGTGACAAAGGGGGCACTGGCGCGATTGGAATTGGCATGAACATAGCGCGCCGCCACTTCTTTGCCCGACCCGGCCGGGCCGCTTAGCATGACGCGACCGTTTGATTTCGTCACCTTGTCAAGCTGGCTGAGCAGGGTTCGGAACGATGCACTGTCCCCGATCATCTCGGCGGGCTTGCTATCGCCTTGCTTGAGCTTGCTATTTTCACGACGCAAAAGCGAGGTTTCCATCGCTCGGCGGATCACCACCAAAAGCTGATCAATATTAAAGGGCTTTTCGATGAAATCATACGCGCCCTGTTTGATAGCAGCGACGGCGATCTCGATATTGCCATGCCCGGAAATGATCACCACAGGCACGTCTGGGTAATCTCGTTTGACGCATTTTAGGATGTCGATCCCATCCATCTTGCTGTCTTTCAGCCAGATATCAAGGATCAACAAGGCCGGCGGTTGCTCTGCGACCTGTGCCATGGCCTCCTGGCTGTTGCCGGCCAATCGCGTGGTATAGCCTTCATCCTCGAGGATATCCCCGATCAGCTCCCGAATATCACGTTCGTCATCGACGATCAGAATATCGCTCATGTCATGTCCCTCAACAAACCCATGGTCAAACTCCCTCCAATAACCGAGCCCGACCCCCATCCTCTTGCGCGTCGCTCAACGGCAATTGGATAACGGCCATAGCCCCTACATTGGCACCTTCCTCAAAGGCAGGTGCAGTTTCGAGCGCCAGCGTTCCGCCATGCTCTTCGATAATCTTTTTCACGATTGGCAAGCCAAGGCCGGTGCCCTCATCGCGCGTGGTGACATAGGGCTCAAACAGCCGTGCCCGATCTTCGGGAAGGCCGACCCCATTGTCCATGATCCGAATTTCAACCCGCGCATTGTCAACAATATCAGCCGCCACGCGAATTTCAGGTCGATGCCCTTCGGGGGCCCCCTCCCGGTGCAGGCTTTCGATCGCTTCACCGGCGTTTTTAATCAGATTGGTCAACGCCTGCCCGATCATTGTCGCATCAAGGTCGCCGGGCATTGGCTTGCGCGCGATGTCGGAAACAAATTTCACATCCGGCTGGCCGTTTTCCTGCAAAAGCACGGCGCCGCGCAGTAAATCACCAATATCTTCGTGTTTCCGTTCCGGTTCCGGCATCCGGGCGAATTTTGAGAATTCATCGACAATGCGGCGCAAATCGCCGGTCTGACGGATAATCACACTGGTCATATCTTCGAGTTGATCGGCGCTTGTCTCGTCCAAATGACGGGCAAATTTGCGGCGAATACGCTCCGCCGAAAGCTGGATCGGAGTCAAAGGGTTCTTGATTTCATGGGCAATACGGCGGGCCACATCGCCCCAAGCCGCGGTTCGCTGAGCGCTTACCAAATCGGTGACATCATCAAAGGCCACAACATAGCCTTCAAGGCTACCGTTGGCGCGACGGCGACGCGAAAACCGCGCCAAAAGATGCTCCATTCGCCCTTCCCGGCTGACCTTGACCTCGTCTTGCACCATCTCACGGCCTTCGTCCCGGATACGGTCAAACAAGGCCCCGAATTCCGGAACCGCCACGGCGATTGGGTCGGCGCGATGGGTTTCATGCCAGCCCAAAAGCCGTTCCGCCGAGCGGTTCACAAAAGTCACCTTACCCTCGGCATCAAGACCAACAACACCAGAGGTGACCGAAGACAAAACAGAATCAAACAGCCGCTGGCGGCGTTCAATCTGGCGGGTGTTTTCAAGAAGCTCTTCCCGCTGGCCCTTAAGCTGACGGGTCATTTGGTTGAAATACCGCCCCAGCATCGAAATCTCATCATCGCCGTCTTCCTCGATGACCTGGACATCCAAATCGCCGCCACCAACACGTTGCGCCGCGCCGGTCAATCGCCCCACCGGGCGGCTTAGACGTTCGGCGAACCAAAGGCCCGCCCATGTCGCCGCAAGGATCAACAAAACCGCAAACCCTAGATAAAGCAGCGCAAAATCAAACAACCGGCGGCCGCGTTCGCTTTCTTGTTGTTGGTAAAACTGCGCAGTTTCCTGAGTTTCATCCAAGAGCTTCAACAGCTCGCCGTCAATCTCGCGGCTCACATAGAGATAGCCATCCGGAAAGGTGCGCAACTCGATCAAAGCACGCATCTCGTTGTTTTCCCAATCGGCAATCACGCTGACGCCGTCGGCCCCAAGGTTATCAAAGGCCCATTGCGGAGGCTGTTCGTAGTCAAAAAGGTAGCTACGCTCACCTCTGACCTGAATTTCACCAATGCTATTAATGACATAGGCTTCGCGCAATCCGCGCTGGATTTGCCCTTGCCCTTGACTTAAATCCTGCCGCAGCTCGCCGTAGTCGGCGATAAAGCGCCCGCGCTGTTTCGCGTCCAGAAATCCGCCAAGCGCCCAGACATCCTGAACCAATCCTTGCCGCTGTTCCTCTTCATAGGCCTCCGCCGCCGAAAGCGATGCCCCGACCACATTTTGCACTCGATTGGAAAACCATGTTTCGAGGCCGATATTGATGGTCAAAACCGCAAACACCGCCACGGTCACCGTGGGCAAAAGCGCCATAAGCGCAAAGGCCGCCGTCAAACGCAGGTGTAGACGCGATCCGGCGGATTTCGCCCTCCGCGCGGCGATCATCCGCGCCACGCGCCCCAACACCATCGACGCCAGAAACATCACATAGATGAGGTCTGCTAAGATGACCAAACGCAGGCTGATATCCGACGCACTATGATCCAGCGGCCCCAAAACCAAGAAGGTCACAAAGGCCAATATTGGCCCCAACGCAACCACCGTCAGGGCAAGCGCGTTTTGCACACGGCGTGTGCGCCGCAGTCGGCTAAACCGACTCCAAGTCCAAGAGCGTGCCCGTGTGGCCACAGCCATACCTCTTACTGATGTGCCGACCTAGGGTTCCCCAAGCCAGCGACCGCCATATTTTGTGGTCTTTCCAACACAGCTAGGCATTGGCGCCACAGTTATGTGGCTCTTTTACATCAATTTACGGCGACGTGTCACGCGAATATCGAGTTCGGTGATTTTCTTTCTGAGGGTATTCCGGTTGATTCCCAATAAATCAGCACATTTGGCCTGATTTCCGCCTGTCGCCTCTAGCGCGATTTCGATCAAAGGGGCTTCAACCTCTCGAAGAATGCGGCCGTAAAGACCGGGCGGCGGCAACATCGCACCGTGCAAATCAAAATAACGGCGTAGGTGACGCGCAACACTTTCACCAAGCTTATCCCCGTCTCCGCCGCGCAGTACAGGTCCGGTGTCAGGTTGGTTGCCAAGCACGGCCTCAACCTCGGACCGGCTAATCTCTTCGTTGCGGCTGGTGAGGCTGAGACGGCGCACCGCGTTTTCCAATTGGCGCACATTGCCGGGCCAGGAATAAATGCGAAAAAGCTCCATCGCGCTTTCGGACAAAACCCGATGCGGCGCGCCGTCACGTTCACAGCGGGTTAAAAAATGCTGCGCCAACAAGGGGATATCCTCAACCCGCTCACGCAACCCCGGCACTTCGATCGCCGCGCCATCAAGACGATAAAACAAGTCTTTGCGCACCTTGCCGTCTTCGATAAGCGCTGTTGGATCGTATTGAGACGACGCAATAAAACGCGGAACATGATCGCCCGGCACATCCATCATCCGAACAATGCGGCCCTGCACCTCGTCATCAATATCGGCGATTTCATCAATCAAAAGCGTACCGCCACGCACCCGCGCCAAGACCCGCGCCGGACCATCGAGATCGGTCAGATCAGCCCCGGTCACCGTCACAAACGGCAGGCTTCGCCGATCTGAAAAGTCGTGCAAAGCTTTGGCAATAAGGGATTTCCCCGTCCCACTTTCACCGGTCACCAAAACCGGTAGATCCGTGTTCATCACCCGAGCGACCAAACGATAAAGCGCCTGCATCACCGGTGTTTTACCAACAAGCGGCAGCTCTTCGGGCGCATCGGCCTGTGGCACCGGCTCGTCGCGTCGCGACGTGCGATTGCGACTATCCAAAGCCTTTGACGTGCGTTTCATCAGGTCCGGCAGGTCAAACGGCTTGGGCAAATAGTCATAGGCCTCGGCCTCGGCCGCCTGAATGGCTGTCATAATGGTGTTTTGCGCGGAAATCACAATAACCGGCAGTCCGGGGCGGTCTTCGGCGATTTTAGGAAGCATTTCCAAACCATTGCCGTCTGGCATAACCACGTCGGAAATCACCACATCGCCTTTGCCCTCACCGACCCATCGCATCAGCGTGGTCAAGCTAGATGTGGCATGCACCTTGCAGCCGGCCCGTGTTAGCGCCTGGGTCAAAACGGTGCGGATTGTGCGGTCATCATCCGCAACAAGGACGGTTCCATCCATCACTTACTCTCCTGTGCTGTGCCTGCCGGTTTCGTCACCGCGCGAGGCAGAGATATGCGAAAAACGGTGCGACCGGGGACGCTATCCACCGAAATCCAACCGTCATGATCTGAAATAATTTTGCTCACCAAGGCCAAGCCCAGCCCAGTGCCATTTTCTTTGCCCGACACGAACGGATCAAAAACATCGCCCGCTATTTCGGGCGGCAGACCTTTGCCGTCGTCGATGACTTCGATCTGCAAAGGCAACACTTGCGTTGCACCATCGGCCCCTCGTGTGCGGAAGCTGTGATCGTAATAGGTGTGCAAACGAATGTTTCCGCCTTTTGAATCAGCGGCTTCCGAGGCATTCTTTAACAAGTTCAAAACGACCTGCAAAAGCTGATCCGGATCGCCAAGCGCCATGGGCAAGGAGGGGTCGTAGTCTTCGACGATGGTCATATGACCACCAAACCCCAACAACGCCGACCGGCGCGCCCGGTCCAAAACGTCGTGAATATTCACTTCGCGCCGCTCAGGAGCAGAGAGGTTTCCGAATTGCTCAACCTGCTCCAAAAGTTTGACGATACGGCGGGTTTCTTCGACGATTAAATCCGTGAATTCAAGGTCTTCCGGTGGAAGGCTCATGCTTAAAAGCTGGGCCGCGCCAGTGATCCCCGCAAGGGGGTTTTTGATCTCATGAGCCAGCATTTCGGCCATGCCAATCGCAGATTTCGCCGCCGATTTCACCGAATGGTTTTGGGTCATACGACCTGCCAACTCGCGCGGCGAGATGAGCATGATCATCCAGTTTGGCTGTCCCTGAAGCGGTGCAATCTGCAGATTACAGACAAGCGGCGCGCGGTTTCCCGTCCCGACATCGACGTCGTTCACAAACAACGCCGTTCCGTGATCTCGCGCGCGGATCAGGCTTTCTTCGAGTGGGGCATCCACATGTATTCTGTCCCAAATTGGGTGTCCTATCAAGGACTTGGCTGAGGAGTTCATAAACCCTTCGGCAGCGGGATTGACCCCACCGATGTTTTCATCCGGGTCAATCAAAAGGGCGGGTACCGGCAAGGAGGACCAGATCGGATCGGTTTGAACAGTCATGCCGCCACCGCCTGATCCATCGCCAGTGCGTCGCGCAAAAGAACCAGAACCTGCTTGGGGTCTTTTTCCGTCAAAACCCGCCCACGCAATGCGCGCGGCGTTGCAGCACGGTCCATATACCACCCCAAATGTTTGCGGGCGACGCGATTGCCAAGCGCCTCTCCGTAGAAACTCAACATTGCCTCATAATGACCTGATACCATGTTATAAAATTCAATTCCTTGCGGGATATTTGGCCACTGCGAGCCATAAAGAGCGGCCGAGATTTCGGCCAATTTCCAAGGTGCGCCCTGCGCCCCGCGCCCCACCATAACCCCATCGGCCCCTGACCCGCGCAACGCCGCCTTGGCCGAGCCCGCACCGACGATGTCACCATTGGCAATAAGAGGGATGTCGATGGCTTCGCGCACGGCGCGGATGGCCTGCCAATTGGCACGCCCCTTGTAGAACTGGCATCGGGTGCGACCATGGATGACAACCATTTGCACCCCGGCATTGGCCGCTCGTTTCGCGAGGTCCGGCGCATTGATTGACGCGCCATCCCAACCCAATCGGGTTTTTAGCGTCACCGGCAAATCTACCGCATCAACCACCGCCTCGATCAGACGTAGCGCATGATCGGGCACCTGCATCAAGGCCGAGCCAGACCAGCCGCCAGTGACCTTTTTCGCCGGACACCCCATATTGATGTCGATGACCCGCGCGCCCATGTCGGCGACCATTTTGGCGGCCTCGGCCATGGGGGCAGGCTCACGCCCAGCAATCTGAACGCTGGTGTTTTCGATCTGCGCGCCAAGCTCGGCTTTTTCGCGGGTACCGGGGCGGGCCGTTAGGAATTCGCCCGACGCGATCATTTCCGACACAACAAGGCCTGCGCCAAAGCTGGACACCAGATTCCGAAAGGGCAAATCGGTGATTCCCGCCAACGGAGCGAGCATCACAGGTGCCGATATTCTTTGTTTTCCGAGTGAAAAGCCCAAACGCTTAATCCTTGTGCAGTGCCTCTGAGGTAGCCGTTGTGCTGCTATTGTACAATATTTCAAGCGCATTTTGCAGGTGCAGCAAAGTCATTTGCCTATTTTTTAAGCAACCCCCTTGGCCAGATTGCCTAAATTGTCTCAACGCCCTACACCCAAGAGCAAAGAGGACAGGATATGACAACAGCCGCCATCATCGTTGCCGCAGGGCGTGGGACGCGCGCCGGTGGGCCGCTGCCAAAACAATGGCAGGAGGTGGCTGGAAAACCTGTTGCGCGCTGGACGCTTGAGGCCTTTGCCGCGCAGGTCGACACCCTTGTGATGGTTATCTCACCACGGGATCGGGCGCGGGCCGAGACCTTGATCGACGGTCTTGAGGTGCTTTTGGTCGATGGCGCAGATGAACGCGCCGGGTCCGTGCGCAATGGGCTCGAAGCGCTGGCGCATAGCGCTCCCGATCATGTTCTCATCCATGATGTCGCCCGCCCCTGCATCCCGTCCGAGGTGACGCAATCGGTTTTGCACGCCTTGACCCAAACCCCCGGAGCGGCCCCGGCCCTTGCGGTCACCGACGCCTTATGGACCGGCGAGAACGACAGGGTGAGCGGCACACAAGACCGGACCGGCCTATATCGCGCCCAAACCCCACAAGGGTTTCACTATGATGCCATCTTAAACGCCCATCGCGCCCATCCGGGCGGCGCAGCAGATGATGTTGAGGTCGCGCGTACCGCAGGGCTGGACGTTGCCATCGTTCCGGGCGATGAACGCAATCTCAAAATCACCACCCCCGCCGATTTCGCCCGCGCCGCGGGCATTTTGGCCAAACAGACGGAGAGCGCTTTGGATATTCGGTTGGGAAATGGCTATGACGTGCATGCCTTTGAGGACGGCGATCATGTCATTCTATGCGGCGTCAAAATCCCCCATCATCGGGCGCTTAAGGGTCATAGCGACGCCGATGTTGGCATGCATGCGGTGACCGATGCGATCTACGGGGCTTTGGCCGAAGGCGACATTGGCCGTCACTTCCCGCCGAGCGATCCGCAATGGAAAGGCGCGGCCAGCGAAATCTTCCTCAAACACGCCTGTGATCTGGCGCGCTCTAAGGGGTTTGAGATCGGCAATGTCGATTGCACGCTGATTTGCGAACGCCCCAAGGTTGGCCCGCATGCCGCCGCCATGATGGCAGAGATGGGGCGTATCATGGGTTTGGCCCCGGATCGCGTGTCGATCAAGGCAACAACGTCTGAACGGCTCGGCTTTACCGGGCGCGAAGAAGGGATAGCGGCGATTGCGACCGCGACATTGGTGAAATCATGAAAGCTATTGCCTCCCTTTTCTATGTCGGCTTCCTAAAACCCGCGCCGGGTACGTGGGGGTCTTTGGCCGCCCTACCCCTCGCCTATCTTGTGCATCAAATCGGTGGTTTCACCTTGCTGGTTGCCTTGACCACCATCGCCTTTGGGCTTGGCTGGTGGGCCACGGCACAGGTTACCGCCAATGCTGTCACCGAAAAAGATCACGACCCGAGCTGGGTGGTGATTGATGAGCTGGTCGGGCAATGGATCGCGCTTTTCCCGGTGAGTTTTGGCGCAGGGATGATGGGGATCGAGATTTGGCGGTTGTGGCCCGGTTGGATCGCTGGCTTTGTGCTCTTTCGCTTGTTCGACATCACCAAACCGTGGCTGGTCGGCAAAGCCGATCGCATGGGGACGCCGCTTGGCGTAATGTTGGATGATGTGATCGCAGGTGTCTTTGCCGCCATTTGCGCCATAGCTTTGGCATCGCTTTATCATGGGTGGTTGATGTGACCGCGGTCTTAGCCACCAAAATCCTTGAGTTGGCCAAGGCGCAGGGCAAAACAATAACCTGCGCCGAAAGCTGTACCGGGGGCAAGGTGGCCGCCGCCTTGACCGACATCGCGGGTAGCTCGGCAATTTTCGAGCGCGGCTTTGTCACCTACTCCAACACGGCCAAAAACGAGATGCTCGGCGTCTCTGCCGCAACTTTGGAAACTTACGGAGCCGTATCCGAACAGGTCGCCCAAGAAATGGCACTTGGCGCGCTAAAGGCCGCCAAGGCGGATATTGCCGTCGCGATTAGCGGTATTGCGGGCCCCGGCGGATCGGACTCCAAACCCGAAGGTCGGGTCTGTTATGGGCTTGCCACCGGACGGAAGTTGATGGCGCAGACAATCGAACATGGCACCCTTGGGCGCGACAACGTGCGTGATGCGGCCACACAACACGCCCTGACTCTGATCCTTGATGCGCTATCGAAGTGATCAAGATGACCGAAAACGCGGCTATAAACTAAGCGCTTTCAAAAATTAAAAATCGCCTCAATAATCGCCAAAACTGCAATTTTACGCACAATTTTTAAGCATTTCACAAACCGCCCGCTATTTGCGCGCCCTCAAACGGCCTTGCTTCTTTTTTCCGCGCCCGAATCCCGCTTGAAGCCCTGTCAAACGGGACAATTGAAGGGAAAGACCAATGAACGGAGCGGATACCGCCTGGATCATCGTCGCCACAGCGCTGGTGTTGTTCATGACACTGCCAGGATTGGCATTGTTTTACGGCGGGCTTGTACGGGCGCGCAACGTGCTCAGCGTATTCATGCATTGCTACGCCATCGCCTGCTTGATGAGTGTTCTCTGGCTGGCCGTTGGCTATTCCATCGCCTTTGGCGGCGGCGGCACCGGGTTTTGGGGTGGTCTCGACAAGGCCTTCTTGAACGGTGTCACGGTTGATAGCCTCGCGGGCACCCTGCCCGAAGTGCTGTTCTTTGCCTTTCAGATGACCTTTGCGATCATCACACCGGCGCTGATTGTTGGTGCCTATGTGGAACGCGTCGGATTTGGCTTTGTCATGCTGTTCTCAGGCCTATGGATGCTGCTGTGCTATGCGCCGGTGGTTCACTGGATCTGGGGCGGCGGGATGCTGGCTGATGGTGGCATCTTTGGTGAAACCGGGGTCAAAGACTTTGCCGGTGGCATCGTGGTTCACGAAACCGCTGGTCTGGCTGCGATCCTGATCGCCGTCTTCCTTGGCCCTCGTAAGAACCAAACCACACCTCCGCACAACCCCGGTTTTGTGATGATCGGTGCTGCGATGCTTTGGGTTGGCTGGTTTGGCTTTAACGGTGGCTCGCAATTGGCGGCCGATGGCGGTGCAGCCATGGCGCTCACCGTGACCCATATTTCCGCTGCGACCGCATCGCTGTCATGGGCGGTTTGGGAAAAGATCAAGTTCGGCAAAGCCTCCTTGGTTGGCATCGTGACCGGCACCATCGCGGGTCTCGCCTCGATCACGCCGGCGTCTGGCTTTGTTGGTCCAATCGAAGCGCTGATCATCGGGGCCGTCGCGGGTATCTTGTGCCAAGAGGCAGTGGTTTTGGTCCGCAACAAGCTGAAAATCGACGACACATTGGATGTCTTCGCGGTTCACGGTGTTGGCGGTATCTTTGGCACCATCATGATCGCTGTCTTTGGCGCGGGCACATGGGCCGCACAATTGGGTGGTCTGGCTGTGGTTGGTGTCTTTACCGTGGTTGTCACCACCGTGCTGATCTTTGTGGTCAAAGCAATCACACCACTGCGCGTTGATGCGGAAACCGAAACCAACGGGCTTGACCTGATGGTACACGGCGAACGCGCCTATGATCACAACAGCTGATCCAATGCTAAATTAGTACCAAAACGGGCCCGGTTTCGGGCCCGTTTTCTATCCGACCCTCTGGCGCGCGTCGTTTCCAATATGGAAACATGAAATGCATCGTTTCCCAATTCGAAACAAAAGCTCGACCAAGATCGCCGCCCCTTCAACGGTGCCCCGCCTTTGACAGACGCCAAGACACATCCACCACCTAACGAAAAACGGGCACACACAAGGTGTACCCGCATTCATGAAAAGACCGGACTTTTAATGATATATGGCCCGTCACTCACACCGCGCCACGTATCGTCCTTGCCAAAGGTATACCCAATTATTGGTAGGTATTTCAACCGCCTTGGCGGCTAGTTTTCCGACATCAATGCCGCAATCGCAAACATGTCACTTTGGCCGACTGCCTGCCACAGATGATCAGTCCCGGTTAATACACTGGCTTTGTTGCGGATTTTTCGGGTCTTTGCGGACAACTCCAACGGAGTGTTTAAGTCAAACCGTGCGGAAAACTTTTGCTTTGACTGGATGGAAACATGCGCCTCTGTTTCGGACAAGGCGGGATCAGAAGTGACAACAACCTTGTCACGCAACGCACCAACATCCCGACGAGCAATTAAATCATCGCGATAGGTGTCCAAGGCGGCGGTGTCATGCCCCAACAAAGACAGGGCAACAACGGTGCGATAGCTGAACTTGGCCCCGAGACCGGTTTGCGGGCTAAGGTGATTGCAGACCGTCATCCAACGCGGATGGGTTGTAATATCAATATGTTGAATGTTCTGCACATCCAGGGGCTTCAAGGTCTCTAACGCCTCAAGCGTCGCGTGCAATCCGTGACAACAGGCATGGAACTTGTGGCTGATCCCTTCCATCAACCATCCCTGTACATCGGCCTCTTGCCCATCCGCATGATGCGTCGGCAAAAACCCGTTTTGACCGGTCAAAGCGTCGGGGTTGGCCTCAAAACCACGGGCGATCAACAGGGCTGCTTCGACCCCATTGGATGCGGCAATCCCAGCGTTATAAGGTTTGCCCATGGTGCCAAATTGCGACTTTAACCCCGAGGCGCGCGTGCTGACCAAACCAAGCGCTTGCGTCATTTGAAACTCATTCAGGCCAAGCAATTGGCACGCAGCAACCGTCGCCCCAAAGGCCCCCGCCGTACCGGTTTGATGAAACCCGACTTGATAGTGGCCACGTCCCATCAGAACCCCAAATCGAATCGAGGCTTCGCAACCGGCCAAACAGGCGCGCAGAAACGCATCAAAGCCCGCCCCCTGCGCTTGCGCAATGGCCAATGCCGCCGGAATCACCGCCACAGAAGGGTGGCCGATATGGGCAAAATGGGTATCGTCATAGTCAAGCGCATGGCTGGTTGCGCCATTGACCAAAGCCGCCGTGCGACATGGAACGTGTCCGCCGCCAAATAGTGTGGCTTGCGCGGTGCCGCCTTCTTCGAGGGCCAAGGACCGGGTGATTTGAGCAACCGGTTCCGACACGCCAGCGATGCCGCAGGCCAACCAATCCACCAAGGACAAGCGCATAATTTCAAGCGCTGCCTCACTTGGGTCCGTCAAGGCCGGGCGCAGCCAGCTATCAACCATAAAGCTCCTTTGCACGCTCTTCAAAGGCGCGCACCACACGTTGCATCGCCTCATAAAAGAACAGGCCAGCGGCCTTTTGCAAGATTACATTCTTGAATTCAAAATCCACGTCGAAAGAGACATCACATCCTCCATCCTCGGCATCGGCAAAGCGCCAATTGGAAACCAGATATTTGAACGGCCCGTCCAAATACTCGGTTTCAATCCGCTTTTCACCTTCGAACAAGCGCACCCGCGATCCAAAGCGTTCCCGAAAGACTTTGAAGCTGATCACCAAATCGGCCAGCATCTCGGTATGATCCGCGTGCTGATCCGTTGACCTAATCCGCGCCGCAGCTGTCCAAGGTAGGAACTTGGGGTAATTGGCGACATCCCCCACCAACGCATACATTTGATCCGCGGTATAAGGCAGGCGTTTTGTCTCGGAATGGGATGGCATCTTGCTCTCGGTTAGGTGTTTGGGGTACGGCAGGTTGGGCCGCATGACGTGCGGCAGATGTCGTATGCCACGCGTGAAAATACAAGGGTCCAGCCATGACACAGCGTCCTTATGTCGTAGACGAAATGATCTCGGCCAAGGCCATTGCCGCCCGGATCGAAGAGCTGAGCCGCGAAATTCATCGCGATTTCTCCCAAACCGACAAGCTTTATGTTGTTGGCCTATTGCGTGGGTCCTTTGTGTTTATCGCCGATCTGGTGCGAGAATTGGATTTGCCCGTCGAGGTCGATTTCCTTGAGGCGTCATCCTACGGAAATGACATGGAAAGCAGCCGAGAAGTGCGCATTCTCAAAGACTTGCGCGGCCCAATTGAAGGGCGCGATGTGCTTTTGGTCGAAGACATTGTCGATACCGGCCACACGTTAAACCATGTGATCCACCTGCTCGAAAGCCGCGCGCCGGCCCGCTTGCGCACCATTGCCTTGCTCGACAAACCCACCCGGCGCGAAGTTGATGTGCGCGCCGATTGGATTGGCTTTGAGATTCCGGATGAATTTGTTGTTGGCTATGGCATCGACTACGCACAGCGCAACCGCAACCTGCCCTTTATTGGCAAGGTTCGTTTCGACGATTGACCTGAGGGCGCGCGGGGCGGCGGGTTATTCCGGCTGATACGCCGCCAATTCCGCAAACACCCCACCATATCGACCAAGCATGGCGCGATCTGGCTTGTAAAACATCCAGTTTCCAAACTTCTGCCCGCTCACCAGCCCCGCAGCCGCCAGCTTTTTCATATGTGAGCTGATGGTCGGTTGGCTCAGGCCGGTTTTTTCGGTGATCGCCCCGACACAGACCCCATCCCGCACCAAATCCCCGTCGATTTGCGGCGGGAAATGCGAGCGCGGGTCGAGTATCCACAGCATGATTTGCAACCGCACCGGGCTCGACAGCGCCGCAAAGACCTTGGCGCTTGACTCTGTATCCATATCGTCAAATATCAATATAGATGATTCCCTATATAGGCTGATTTCGATATGACCATACCTGAACCTCCCCTGTCTCGCCAAGCCTCGGCATATGCGCTTGGGTCACAATATGGCCGTGCCTATCTTGAGACTCTGTCGGACCGATCGGTTTTGGCCGAAAAATCCGACCTCGACATGCTCGACCTTGCCTTGCCTGACCAAGGGGTGTCGGCCGAAACCATTCTTGAACTTATGCATCGGGTCGGTTCCCCGGGAACCATGGCAAGCGCGGCGGGGCGTTATTTTGGCTATGTGATCGGCGGGAGCCTCCCTGCCGCATCCGGGGCGCGTGCCTTATTAAGCGCTTGGGATCAAACCGCCAATTCCGACACAGGTCCGTCTGTGATCAAACTGGAAGAGATCGCCATTCGCTGGGCCATTGACCTTCTCGACCTGCCGACCGAAAGCACCGGAGCCTTTACGACCGGGGCCACGATGGCCAACATGACCCTCTTGATGACCGCCCGCGATCGACAATTGGACCGGCTTGGCCATCCGCGCGGCAAGGGATTGATTGGGGCCCCTGCCCTTCGGGTAATTGCCAGCGCCGAAATTCACGCCACCGTTCTAAAATCCCTGCGCATGATTGGCCTTGGCAGCGACGCTATCGAATTTGTTCCCGTTGATGATCAAGGTCGGATGCGCGCCGATCAAATGCCAGACCTTGACCCAAGCTGTCTTGTGCTTGCGCAGGCGGGCAATGTTTGCACCGGCTCCTATGACCCGTTTGACGCCTTGGCAGATCAATGTCAGGCGGCCGGTGCGTGGTTGCATGTGGATGGGGCCTTTGGGCTTTGGGCACGGGCATCTTCGCAACTCGCCCCTGCTTTGGCGGGATTGGAACGCGCCGATAGCTGGGTTGTCGATGCCCATAAAACCTTGAATGCGCCGTATGATTCGGGGCTGGCGCTTTGTCGTCACCCCGATGAATTGCGCGCTTCGATGGCGATTGGGGCCGGGTATTTGCCAAAGACCGATCCAACCCCGTCTGACCTCGCCCCCGAGTTTAGCCGGGCCGCCCGTGGCGCGGAAACATGGGCCGCTTTGTTGTCGCTTGGAAGACAGGGGTTGGATGAGATGGTCACGCGGTTTCATCATCAAGCCGTCTCGCTTGTCCCGCGCTTAGAGGCGCTAGGGTTTGACGTGCCACATCAGGTCCATTTCAATCAGGTCTTTGTCACCCGCCCCGGCGAGGATGCGCTTTGCGCCAACGTGGTCAAACACGTCCAGCGATCTGGCGAGGCTTGGTTTGGTGCCGCAACTTGGCAAGGCCAGAACGGCTTTCGCATCAGCCTCTCGAATTGGGCGACCCAAGACCAAGATTTGGATCGCTTGATGGGCGCACTCGAGACCGCCCTAGGTGATCTTGCTTAACCGGTCAAAGCCCATCCGCAAACAGGCGGGCTGTTTCCTTTTCCGTATCGGAAAGATCGGCGGATGTTCCCGCACAAATCGGATCAGCCTGTTCCGGATCATGGCCTAATTCCAAAGCCTTAAGGCAATATCCATAGGCCTTGACCGGATCGCGCCAAACACCGTAAAACCGCGTATCAACAGAGAATTGCGCCAACCACAGGGCCGCTTTGGAATTGCCGCGATCAACCCCATAGAGGTAAAGCGTATAGGCGCGCAGTGGATCAGCATCGAGGCCTTCGCTCCCCTCGTAAAGATACGCCAAATCGGGAATCGACCGCGTGTCGCCCGCTGCAACCGCTTGGTCTAGATAATCCCGAACAAGCGTAATGTCGCGCTCGACACCTTCGCCATGGAAATAGGCATATCCAACCGCGCGCAGCCCAACATAAGACCCCATATCGGCCGCCTGTTTGTAGTGCATAAAGGCCTTGAGCAAATCCTTATCGGTGCCCTTGCCTTGATGGAACATGTCGCCAATCAGATTGGGCGCATGGATGTAGCCCATAGAGGTGGCTTTTTCCGCCAAAGCGCGGGATAAATCGTAGTCAGCGGTAAAACCTTCGTGATCCGTTTGCCAAAACAAGGCGAGGTTATAGACCGCCTTATCAAATCCTTGCGCCGCAGATTGTTCATACCAAGCCAGCCCAGACTCAGGGTTATACTCCAACCCTTTCGAGCCATCCGGCGTGGTCAATGCCGCGCCTAACATGTTCTGGGCAACGGGGTCGCCGCCCTGCGCCTCGGCCTCAATAACGGACCATATGTCACTGTAATCGCCGGATAAATACCGGTCGCGCGCCTGTGACAGCTCCGATGACATCTCCGCAAATGCCAACCCCGGCCAAACCATCATCACCAAGCCTAAAAGCCGCATGTCATATCCAATCCAGTATCACTTTGAAAACATAGCCAAAGGCACCCACAAATTAATCTCTGGGTCAAGTGTGGGGATTCAGAATAGGATTGTCACATACGCCGTGCATATTATGGTGGGAAGTATTGAAACCAGGGAGATACCAATGAAAAAGTCTTTCGCCACCGCAGCCATTTTGGCCACGCTCGCAACGACTGCCCTCGCCGAAGTGCCTCAGGCCGTCAAAGCCCGTCAGGGTCAGTTTAACCTGATGGCGCTAAACCTCGGCATTCTGGGTGGCATGGCCAAAGGTCAAGTCGACTACACCGCCGAAGCCGCACAGGCCGCTGCCGACAACCTTGTCGCCGTGTCGATGATCCATCAGCCCGCCTTGTGGCCAGAAGGCACCGATTCCATGTCAATCGACGGCACCCGCGCCCAACCCAACATGTGGGAAAACATTGATGATGTGATGGCCAAATGGGGTGCCTTTGGTGAAGCCGCCAAAGCCATGCAAGCCGCCGCTGGTCAGGGCAAAGATCAGATCGGCCCCAATATGGGTGCGCTCGGAGCCTCTTGCAAAGGCTGCCATGACACCTATCGCGCGCCGAAGTAAATGCGCCGCGTATTGAAATTGTTGGTTGCGGCGGCCGTTCTCGGCGTCGCAATCGGCCTCTGGCTCACCGCCCCGGATCGGGTCGCGCCTGACCGCTTTGCCAATCTGACGGGCGATGCCGGCAAGGGTGAGCATGTCTTTACCGCATCTGGGTGCGCGTCGTGCCACCATGTGCCCAAAGCAGAGGATAAATTGATTTTAGCCGGTGGCATGGCTTTCCCATCGGAATTTGGCACTTTTTACGCTCCAAATATCTCCCCCGACCCTGAGCAGGGCATCGGAAACTGGGAGCTAGTGGATTTGGCGAATGCGGTAACGCGCGGCGTGTCGCCCGCCGGACAACATTATTACCCGGCTTTTCCCTACAACGCCTACAACAAAATGACGGATCAGGACATTGCCGATCTCTTTGCCTATCTGCAAACCCTACCCGCCGATGCGACACCCTCCAAACCACATGACGTTGGATTTCCGTTTAACATCCGCCGCTCTCTTGGCGGCTGGAAACTGCTGTTCTTTAACGACGACTATGTGATGGATGTGCCCGCCGATCTGGAACGCGGACGTTACTTGGCCGAGGCTCAGGCCCATTGCGCCGAATGCCACACACCGCGCAACGTGCTTGGCGGATTAGATACGTCTCGCTGGATGGCTGGGGCTCCGAACCCATCGGGCAAAGGCACGATCCCTGCCCTGACCCCCGACAAACTAACCTGGTCCGCCGAAGACGTGGCCTACTATCTCGAATCCGGCTTCACTCCGGATTACGATAGCGTCGGTGGCCATATGGCAGAAGTGGTTGATAACTTTGCCACCCTTAGCGCCGAAGACCGCAACGCGGTCGCCGCCTATGTCAAAGCGCTCCCGGCACCGGGAACCGCACCGCAAAGCGATTACTAATTTTGCTTCGGAGCCATCCCTCACCTTTGCCCTAAAAGGCCGGGGATGGCTCTTGGCGCAAGAAAAATTGCCAAGGGGCCCCATATCATGGGGAGACGGCCATTTTACTTGAGACCAGAGACAGCTTCGGTCAGGGCAAGCCAAGTGAGAGATGGGTCTGAAGCAAAAGGATTTTGCTTTGGTGAATCCTGATCCCGAACTCCCATCAACACACCTCCCGCTGTCAAACGGCCGTCACCTATCGACACAACTCAAAATGCGCGCGAAAGCGCATAATGTAACACCAGCCACGTCAAAAAAACGGAGGCGCGATAAGATGATCCGCCCCCGTTTACCGTGATTACATGACCTTGCCTTGATGTCTTACGCTTGGCCCAGTTTTGCCTCACGCGCCGCACGCAACCGCGCAAAGTCATCACCCGCATGATAGCTTGATCGGGTCAAAGGCGTCGCTGAAACCATCAAGAACCCTTTGCCAAAGGCGGTTGTTTCATAGGCCTTAAATTCGTCAGGCGTCACAAACCGATCAACCACATGGTGTTTGGGGGTGGGCTGCAAGTATTGCCCGATGGTCAGAAAATCGATGTCGGCGGCCCGCATGTCATCCATAACTTGGTTCACGCCTTGGCGATCCTCGCCCAACCCGACCATAATTCCCGATTTTGTGAAAATCGACGGGTCCATTTCCTTGACCCGCTGCAACAAACGCAACGAATGGAAATAGCGCGCACCGGGGCGCACGGTCGGATATAGGCCGGGTACCGTTTCAAGGTTGTGGTTGAACACATCCGGTCTGGCTTCGACGACGATTTCCAAAACAGATGAATCACACTTGAGAAAATCCGGCGTCAGAATTTCGATCGTAGTCTCAGGCGAACGGTGGCGAATGGCGCGGATGGTCTGGGCAAAATGTTCCGCCCCGCCGTCTTCCAAATCGTCCCGATCAACCGAGGTGATGACCACGTGGTTCAAGCCAAGCTTATTAACTGCGTCTGCCACCCGTCCCGGTTCAAACGCATCAAGCGTGTCCGGCTTACCGGTGGCAACATTGCAGAAGGTACAGCCCCGCGTACAAATCTCGCCCATGATCATCATGGTGGCGTGACCTTGGCTCCAGCATTCCCCAGCATTGGGGCAGCTCGCCTCTTCGCACACTGTCGAGAGCTTATTCTCGCGCATAATGCGGCGCGTGGTGTTATACCCTTCGCCCCCTGGGGCCTTGACCCGGATCCAAGATGGCTTCTTTGGCTGGGCATTGTCCGGGCGATGCGCCTTTTCAGGATGCCGTTCGGACGGAATTTTGAGATCACGCACAGTTTTTTCCCCGCGAAGGTTTCACGCTACGTCACTAATACGGACTTGCAGGGGGTTTTTCCAGTGAAGCTTAGCTGAGAAATCAGCGGCGCATCCCCAAATGTAGCGAGTTCCCCCTGCGCCGCTGCAAAATATAGGCAATTAGGCTTGTGTGCAGCGAATTGCCGCCATGCATCGTCAAAGCAATCTCGCAAATGTGCCATATCCCCTTGCGACTCGCGGCACGCTTGGGTACCTCGCTTTTAGAAACATTCCAAACTCTCAAAGGTGCCCGATGAAAGCTGGTTTCACCCTCCCCGACGTAACATTCCACACCCGTGTTCGTGACGAAAGCATTGGCGGCGACAACCCGTTCCGCTGGCAGGACATGACCACCGCAGATTATTTCAAAGGCAAGCGCGTCATCCTGTTCTCGCTACCCGGTGCCTTTACGCCCACATGCTCGACATACCAGCTGCCCGGCTTTGAAAAAGGCGCGGCAGATTTCGCCAAGCACGGCATCGATGACATCTACTGCCTGTCCGTCAACGACAGCTTTGTCATGAACAAATGGGCGCAATCGCAGGATCTGGAAAACGTCAAAGTGATCCCCGATGGCTCCGGTGAATTCTCGCGCAAAATGGGTATGCTTGTTGCCAAGGACAACCTTGGTTTCGGCATGCGCAGCTGGCGCTATGCGGCCATCATCAACGACGGTCAGGTCGAAGCTTGGTTCGAAGAGCCCGGCCTGTCGGACAACCATGGCGAAGACCCTTACGGCGTGTCTTCCCCTGAGAACCTATTGAAGCACCTCGAAGAGAAAGCGTCTTCTGCGGCCTAAGCCACTTAGAACGCACACACAAAAGGCCCGCCATTTTGGCGGGCCTTTTCGGTTTGACGGCTCTTCATTTTGACGTCAGGCCCCTAGCCAACAAGATCACCGCCATGAGCGGAGAGCTCTTCGTAATGGCGACGCAGTCTTTGTAAAGCGATCCGCAAAACCACTTTGCCAGACCGGGCCGCCCAGCCCAAATGCTTTTCAGTCGTTTCCAGCCCCTCAAGGTAACAACAACACCGCAGTGCAACATCGCCCAATCCAGGGCCAAGATCCTTGAGCGCAGCTTGTAGCCGGCCCTGCGCTGCGCTGGTGCCGTTTGCCGGTCCCATATTTTGACTGCCCCCACCAGTCAAAAACTGATCCCAGTTTTGCTCAACACGAGGGCCAATCTGTGCCAGTTCGAAATCTTCACGCAGACGTTCACCGGCAGCCACAAGCGCGTCGGACAAAAACGGTGTGCCATCCTTGTCTTTGCGGCGAGACAGGGCCGTTAGCGGGCTCTCGGCCAGCAAATAACGCCCTTTGCGTACGCGCGGGTCACGCTCCACCTCTTCCAACGCCGCCTCTGCGGCGCGCCCGGTGTCAAATCCGGCTTGCGCCTCGGCAAAACCGCGAACCTTGTTCTCTTGCTCTGCCACCATACGGCTGAGTGCCGCGCGCCCGGTTGCCGTGATCCGGTAACGTGAAATGCGTCCCGGAGCATCACAGGCGATCCAGTCTTGCAACGCCATGGCCTCGGCGATCGGCGCATCAACCACAGCGGTTCGGGTGCTCCCACCTTCGCCGGTATCGCGCACCACCACGGCCTTTTCCATTTCAGCTGCGACCGCCAAGACAGCACCGCTTTCGCACAATCGTCGCAGAACGCGACGCGCTTCACGCGCCAGGGTGGTTTCATCAGGCGGGGTTACGGTCTCTCGGGCAGCGGTCATCAAGTTCTTGTCCTTTCCGACGTCAAGCGCTGCGACATTTGAAACTGCTGACTTGCCTGTGGACGGCTGACCAAGATGGCGTAGAGCCGCATCAACAAGGGGATCGTCGCGCCGTGTTTCGATCCGGCGGACCTGACGCAGAACGGTCGAGGCATGACAGCCCGCCTGACGCGCCAGTTCACGAATTGAACACCCCTTTTCGGTATGCGCAAGATAGACACGCGCCGCGTCCGGCACCCACTTGGGCAACCCCATCACTGCACTGTCCAAATTCGCTTCGCCCATCTCGCGTATTCCCGTTATATTTGCTCGTTTTCCACAGGTTTATCCCCAGAGGGACAAGTCGCAACCTAGGCGTGTGTAGATTACTGCTAGGTTAACAAAGTCGCACAAATGCCATCATTGTGCCCAAAGTATAAACGTTTCTAACCCCTGCGAACGCCAACAACCTGTGCAACGCAACAGCGCACAACTTGTGAGAATGTTTCCTCAGAATCACAGTTATTCGGAGAGCAGAAATGAAAGATATACTTAGCATTCTCAGTGACTTGCGCCGCCCCCGCCTTCTTATTCGGGCCGCACGCATCGGCGCTCAGGACTATCGCCGCAACCCACAACTTCATCGACTTTTAGGATATGGTAACCTTCCACGCCCCGGCGCGGCGCTTATGAGGTTAATGGAAATTGAAGCCGATCTTAACGATCGCCGCTGCGGAAACGATTCGGGATATTCCGTGAGTCGCCATGTGGAAATCTTGGTGGCGATGATGGGCGAAGCCCGCGTCCTGCGCGAAACCCAGGCCAGCTACGACTAAAAACGCCCCCTCTGATACCAGAGAGGACGTGACAGGGCCAGACGGGCGCGCCAGACTTGGCCGCCCGCCGGAAACACAAGACTTTAGGTAAAGCTGTCGGGCATCGACGCTTTCTTATCGGCGACGTATTTTGTCAAAGCCTGATAGATCTCTGGATCCAAAGCTGGTTGCTTGTAGTTGTCCAACAGGTATTTCACCCGTGCACTGGCCAAGGCCACGGTGTCGCGTCCACCTTCCTCTGACCATGTCTCGAACGGTTTGTAGTCAAACAGTTCGGTTTTCCAGAAGGCGTCTTTGAAATTGGCCTGAGTATGTGCGCAGCCAAGGTAATGCCCCCCCGGTCCCACTTCGCGGATCGCATCCATGGCTTGGGCATTGTCATCCATCGGCACGCCCTTGGCGAGACCGTGCAGCGTTCCGAGCTGATCCGCGTCCATGACGAACTTCTCGAAAGACGACACAAGACCGCCCTCAAGCCAGCCACAGGAATGCAGCATAAAGTTGACACCTGACATCAGGCCCATGTTCAACGAGTTGGCGGTCTCATAGGCCGCCTGTGCATCGGGGAGCTTTGAGCCACAGAACGACCCAGCTGAGCGATAGGGCAAGCCCAAACGCCGCGCCAATTGCCCAGCGCCATAGGTCACATGCGACGCCTCTGGGGTGCCAAAGGTCGGCGCACCCGATCCCATGTCGATAGACGACACAAAGGCCCCAAAGATCACCGGCGCACCGGGCCGGATGAGCTGGCTATAGGCGATACCGGCCAAAACCTCGGCCAAGACCTGTGTCAACGTGCCCGCAACCGACACCGGAGCCATCGCGCCGCCAACGATAAACGGCGAAATGATACAGGCTTGGTTGTTCTTGGCATAAACCTCGAGCGCCCCCATCATCACATCATCAAACTGCATGGGCGAGTTGATGTTGATGAGCGATGTCATCACGGTGTTTTCCTGAACGAATTCTTTGCCGAACAGGATTTCACACATCTCGACGCTGTCTTGAGCGCGCTCTGGTGCGGTGACCGAGCCCATGAATGGCTTGTCGGAATAGACCATATGCGACAGCAACATATCGAGATGGCGCTTGTTCACCGGCACATCCGTCGGTTCGCAGACGGTTCCGCCCGAATGGTGCAACCATTTCGACATATAGCCAAGCTTCACGAACTTGTTGAAATCTTCCATTTTGGCATAGCGGCGCCCGCCTTCGGCATCGCGCACAAAGGGCGGCCCATAGACCGGGGCCAGAACAAGGTTGTTGCCCCCCACCACAACCGACTTCTCCGGGTTACGGGCGTGTTGGGTGTATTGGCTTGGCGCTGTGGCACATAGCTTGCGCGCCAATCCGCGCGGTAGACGGACCCGTTCGCCCTGAACATCGGCACCGGCGGCGCGCCACCGCTCAAGCGCGGCGGGGTTGTCGACAAAATTCACACCGATCTCTTCCAGCACCGTTTCGGCGTTGTGTTCGATGATATCCAACGCCTCTTCACTCAACACCTCAAAGTTGGGGATGTTGCGTTCGATGTATTTGGCGGTCTCGATGCTCACTGCGGTGCGTTCTGCCCGGCGGGCTGCGCCGCCACCGCCACGGGTTCGTCTGCGCGCTGGTTCTGCCATGGGTTCGTGTCCGTCCTGAATTTCGCTTGGGGTCCGTGATAGCCGATGCCCAGCGCCTCGCGTCACAGGTTAGCGGCGTTCCAAGTGCAAAAGCGACATTTGGGCCCAGGTAAGGCGACATCCCCATAACGTCTTTGACCCACTAGCCCCCTTCGGGCACCATGCTTGTTCCTGAGGAGGAGACATTTATGGATGCGCAGGATCGCAATGCCCTAACCCCGGCTGAAATCGGCGCGGTGGCGCATTTGTATCGTGGCGAAGTCTATCGCAGTACGATTTGGCGGACCCGGCTCGACACAACCACCAATTGGGCCGTTGTCACCTTGGGCGTGGCCTTGTCGATTAGCTTTGCCTCTCCCGATGCCTCCCCCCTGCCCTTGGTCTTGGTCGGTGTGCTGATCATCCTGTTCTTGATGCTCGAGGCGCGGCGCTATCGGTATTTCAACGTCTGGCGGGCGCGGGCCCGATGGCTTGAGACGCATTTCTACGCCCCCATGCTCTATGATGGTGATCTGCATCTCGAGGAAGACTGGCAGAAGGTTCTGGCCGACGATTATATGAAGCCAACTTACCATGTGTCGACCTTGACGGCGGTGGGGCGACGTATCCGGCGCAACTACCTCTGGATCTTGATTATCCAGTCCCTCGCCTTTGCGGGAAAGCTTACCGTTCACCCCACCGCCGCCACTAGCTTTGACGAAGCGGCGCGGCGGGCCGATATTGGCCCTATCCCCGGAGAGGCCATCATGGGTGTCGGGGTTATCTATCTCCTGACATGGGCCGGTATTGCCTATTGGTCGTGGCAAGAAGACATAGCGCGCGGTGAACAACGCGGAGCCGAGAAGTCAGAGAGTATGGGATAAACCCCAACACAGGCAAATGCTTGGTCCCATAGTAAAAAGGTTGAAGAGTGAGACGGTATGCAAAATAGATATGTTGGCGATATTGGCGACTATGTGAAATTTGGGCTCCTTCGTCGGCTCGTCCCCAATCGCACATTGGGGGTCGCGTGGTATCTACACCCGGATGAAGGGCACAATAGCGACGGCGCGCATATTCGGTATCTCGATCAATCCGAGACATGGCGCTCCTTTGACCCCGGCCTCTTTGACGCCTTGCAGCGTGTTGTTGCGTCAGGCCGATCCTTACGCGCCATCGAGAACAGCGGCCTTTTCGGGGCGCAATTTCATTCTGACCCGTTGATTGCCCCCAAGGACCCGGCGCACAGATCGAGTTTTCGTACCCAATGGTTTGAGACCCTCCAGTCACAGCTGAGCGCCTGCGACCTTGTGTTTGCCGATCCCGACAATGGCATGATTGATGACACACCGGATCGCAGACGGGACCACAAGCTGGCGAAACAAATTCCGATTGGCGAAGTCCGCGCCCTTGCTAAGGATAGAACCGCCATCATCTACCACCACAACACGCGGTTTAAAGGCGGGCATGACGCCGAGGTCGATCACTGGATCGGTGAAATTGACCTCCCGACACTGGCTGTTCGGTCAACGGCCAATAACTGTCGCACCTTCTTTGTGGTTAATCCCGACGAAGAAACCGCCCAGCAGGTTCAATCTTTTTGTCAGGACTGGTCAGGAGCCAAGGTTCACCTACATGGCGACGGGCACAGGAAACAAAAGTTCCGCTCAAACCCTCGTTCCACACGACCTATTTCTCCTAGGACCATTCCCATGACCAACACCACCGAAACCGGCCGCACGCTATCAGAAGAGCTTAACCCCGGCATGGAGGCCGCGCTTGAAGCGCGCTATGGCCATTTGATCCCCGGCATGGCCGAAGGCGTGGTGGATTTCGCCTATGGCCGTCAATACGCCCGCCCCGGTCTTCCTCTACGGGATCGCTATCTTGCTACCATTGCGGCGTTAACGGCCTTGGGCGGGCAAACCGCCCCCCAGCTCAAGGTTAATATCGCCGGAGGCCTCAAAGCCGGGCTTACCCAAGAAGAGATCGCAGAAACCATTTGGCAAATGTCGCTCTATGGGGGCTTTCCCGCCGCCATCAACGCCTTGAACGCCGCGCTCGAGGTGTTTGACGATCACGACAAATCTCCACCCAAGTAAGGTATACCCTCGGTATGGCATGCCAGACTATCGGTGACATCCCATCTCTCTAGGGTAAGGGGCAGACCACGCGCCCTCCTCTTACCCCGGAAAGCCTGTCCCATGTCCCAACTAGTCAAAACCGCCGCACTTGCCTGCGCCACTTTGCTTTTTTGTTCCGAGGCCTATGCCGCCAAGCGGACCCCGATCAGCCGCAGCCAAGCCAACTCGAACCTGTTTGTCTGTGGTCAGGTGCCCACAAGCTTTCCGATAGAAACCCTAAGCTCGACCGGGTGTTGTTTTGAGGATGATCAAAGCGACAAGACCTATTGCACTATGTGCAACAAAGAGACCCATGATTGCGCTGAATACGAGGCACGCGACACATCCCCCCGCGCCCTGCGCAAAGAGATCTTGCAAAACACCAACCCGGCCGTCGCGCCATCGGCCCCCTCCCCGCGCAAGAAGCAAAGTAACGCGCCTTCTATGGGAACAACTAAGAAACCCTGATCAGGGCTTGGGCGTACAAGACAAAACCATAGAGCCAATCGGTATCCGCTTGCGCCGCCGTCTGAAAGGTGGGGGCGATCGCCTGCGACATCCATGTCAATCAATCGGCATTGTTGGTGCCATCGCGGCGCATTGTCCTATGCGTTTGGGTAAGCCGGCAGGACCTTTCCAATACGGACACCTGTCACGCGTGACAGGCAATTTAGCACATCGCCTGCCAACCAATATCGGCTTTGAGCCCATTGTCGCAAATACTGCATGTTGCACGAATGGCGGGTTCCAAAGGTTTGTCGAAACCAATCTCTTGCCTGAGACAACGGCCGCGGTTACGCAAAATTGATGACCAAAGATAGCAATGAAAACGATCATTCCCTTTCGGGAAAACTGACGCCGAGAAAAATGCGGGCAAGGACCCCCAAAAACGAGGTCAAAACGCTTTCAGTGTCTAGCGACACGTTTTTCAACCGAAAGTTGGCTGATGAACTCGCACAATGGCCCAGAATCAAAGAGGTCTTGCTTTGGGGCACAGTGAGCAAGGCGGCATTGCGGCGTCTTTTGACATTGGCGGAAATTCACGAAATCTACGTGATGGAACTGCACAAACACGGCAACCTTTGCGACATTGATCCAACAAGCTCATTGCGGACTTTTAGAAGTGGTTGGACTTCCGCCCGCGATTTGAGAGCAATAGCGCAGCTCCGGCACTTGGAGACGTTGAGCGCTCAAAACTCTATTGTTAGCCCTCAAACTATAGAGATGTTCGTCAAAAGTAGCTCGTTGAAAAATTTAGACCTCGAGGCATCCAACCTTGACGACGACATGGCAAAAGAGTTGGCACAATCTTCTAAGATTGAACAGCTGCATCTTGGCGCAACGCAATTGGGGCCATCTGGTTTACAAGAAATTTGTAAGATGACGCAGTTGCGCGAACTGGATATTTGGGCGCTGGACTTGAACGAGCACGACCTAGACTGTTTGGAAGGGCTCCCGAATCTCGAATACTTGTCGATTGGCGGGCACGATGGCCAAGAGCGGCTGACAACAAAGAATGTGTTGCCAAGACTAGCAAAGCTTTCATCGTTGCGACGAGTTTGGCTTGATGGAATCCCTGTTTCCGAAAGCGAGGCTAATGAACTGAGAGAGCGCTATGAATTTGCCCAGATAACTTTTGCGGCATAGCGGTCATTGGTGCAACCGCAGCGCACGGCCGCTCCTCCCGCAGCCCGTCAATCCAGTTATCAAAAATGCGGTACGATTTGACGAACGGCTGCTCTGGTGAAGTTACGATGTTGGGTAGAACATGCCAGTGCACGGCAGCTCCGGGCCGTTCGCTTCATCTCCTGGCGTTTGGAGGTGGCATCCAGTTTCCGAACCCGTCAGTGGTGACGACCATTGGCTTCAATGTTACTTCCGGCCCGTTCCTGCCTTTGGTTGGACAACCACACGCTGCATTGCAGCTTCACCAAACCTGCCGTTCAACAGATGTCGCAGCATTATTGACAGCCAGAGGGAAGGACTGCGGACAAAACAGCCATTGGTTCCGGTCGCACCAATGTCGGCTATGAGATTGAGTTCTCATCATTGAAACTGAGGCCCGCTGTCGGCGAAGCAGATGAAATATGGTCTTTCCCGATAGACTCCGGCTTGGTTGTCGGCATCTCGTTTCTCTATGTACCCTGCTCGATCTTCGTTTATTGAAACAATTTTTCCGTCAGCGTTTACGTAGGAGTGGTTAGGAACCCTCGCCACCTCGTCGAAGCTATAGCCTTTTGGTACTCGAAAAAATCGAAGGAAAACGTCGAACCATTGGAAAAGACCGAGCTGTCGGTCATCTCAAAAACCTATCCTCTCCAGCTCATCATGGTTTCTTCCCGGATTTGGTTCATAACCTCTGATGGAAGCGCGAAGGGACTTGGTTCGATCGACCAGATATGAGGTGCCCCTAGATTTGTAGACGCTTTGCTTGGTAATTTTGGAAGCAAAGGATGATGCAAATGTCAGGCCAAAAATTCCTCTACCTTGCTTTTCTTCCTCGAACGGGCGCAGTGCTAGATCAACAGTCGGCTTCGCCTGTCGCAAAACCATGCACGGAAAAAGATCCCATCTTTAAAGGTGACCGAACATCAGCATTGCGGTCCATAGTCTGGATCGTCGTGATCCGCGTTCACCTCCAAGTATTTCGTGAGCCTCCGTTGAAAATGACGCTTATTCACGTCACTCCCCCTTGCCAGTAACGAGCCCTGGTGCAAATACTTCAGGCATAAATTGATTATTGCGAGTCTTTGCCATGTCTGTCGCTTTGCTATCCCTGCTGCTGTTCGGAACGTTGGCCTCTTTGGGGATTGGGGGCAGCACAGATGAGGACGCAGCAGATGACCCGCTGACCGAACCCGACGAACTTGATCTGGGCGCCACAATCACCGAATCCACCGATGGTGAAACTGTCTCTGTCGAACTGGGCGAAGGTGAAACCGGCAGCCTGCTGTACGTGAACTACACCGATACCGAGGATCTCGGCACTGGGGCGGGTGAGTATCTTCAGGCGCGGCTATACTTGGTGCCCGAGGGGGTCGAGCTGACCGAAATTAACGGCGGTGACGGCACAATGCGCACGCTGGATGACATGGCAGAGGATCTGGGGTTCAAACTGTTGGGAAGCTGGGAGCAGGGATCTGTTCTGCAGCTAGCAGATGGCGTCACCGTTACCAATATCAATCCTTCACCGGTGGTCGTATCAGACTCTCCGATCGAGGTGATTGATGTCGAAGCCAATACCGATGGCGATGATGTGGTCACCCTGCAGGAGGCCGACCAGGCCCGTGTCTCTACGCTGGACTTGACCCTGACCGAAGAAGAGGACGGCACGCTGACGGTTGAACTGGGACCGGATCAGGATGGCTCTGTGGTCGCGGTTCTTCACGAATCCAATTACCGTCTGCACGGGTATGGTGCCCGGGGCTACGAGGTCGCGCTTCAACTTTACCATGTGCCAGAGGGCGTCACCTTTCCGGACAATCTGGACGCCGTGCCAGACGATGTCGACAATGGCTGGGTTGAAGAATTCTTCCCCGGCGAAGTGACCCTTGGCCATCTGGCGCAGCATTATGGCATGACGTCCCTGGGCAACTGGGATCTTGGTGGGTATGTCGCGAATTATGTCGACGAAGAATTCGAAGACACCCGGATTGCGGCCCCGCTGATCGTCACGGATGTGGACGTCCAAAGTGTCTATGTCAGTGATGCATCATATGACGAGGCACCCGTTATTGCTGCAATCACACCCATCGACAACCCGCAGGACACGCCTTTCGACTTGCCCTTAGCTGGGACGGATGGGGATGACACGCTCGTTGGCGGCCATTTGATCCGCACAGATGGCGGTGCGGGTGAAGACCTAATCCAACTCGACAGAGGCGGCCTAGTCCTGGGAGGAGAGGGCAATGACACGATTGACATCGCAGGATCGGCCCTGATCCGGGGAGGCGCAGGAGACGACGTAATCCGCGCCGAATTCAATGGCGGCAGACCAGATGATTTCCGGGGCGGCGCAGGGGATGATTATATCGTCGTAAACGAAGGAGGCTTTGCCCTTGGCGAAGCAGGTGACGACACGTTGACCGCCAGCACTACAGAGGCAAATGACGGATTTGTGTATCCGGGCCTGTCTGGCGGGGAGGGTGCCGACAGCTTTCAGGTCCTGACGGCTGGACCATTGCCTGACAGCTCGCCAGCAACTCCGTTCTTGCTGGCCCGCATTTACGGCTTTGATCCAGCCGAAGATGTCCTGGTGGTTGACACCTCGCTTGGGATACCTCAGTCTGCAACCTTCGCAGATGAATACCTCACACTGGGGTATACAGGGGACACAACCTTGCAGGTCTACCTACCGGGTCTGGCAAATCTGGACACCACCCAGATCCTCTATCGCGATGTGGTCGGAGAAGTCGAAGCGGCCTTCGCCTAACGGATACAGTATTTCAGAAGATCATTGCCATTCATAGTAAACACCTCTCAATCGCCATCGAACAAATCGAATTTGCATAGTTCACACAAAAGCAGACCTTAAGCCACACCGCCGCATTTAGAAGGTATGGGCTCGAAGCCGACCTCGGATGCGACGCAGCATTCTATGATATGGTGGGATCGTCAACGTCGGGTTGTCGTTGTGGGAGGGCATGGCGGATCGGCGGATCAGTCATGGAAACACCAAACTTACCGGCCATTCGTGCGCTTCACCCGGCTTGGAACAAGGGCCGTATCGTCGGTCAGAAAAGACCCCTGAAGCCAAAGCATGTCTGGGCAATCCGTGTTCGACTTGAACTCGCCGAGAACCATCGAGATCTCGCGCTGTTCAACATGGCGATCGACAGCAAACTGCGCGGATGTGACCTTGTGAAGATGAAAGTCGTCGATGTCATGGCGTCTGGTCAGATCAAAGAACGGGCATCGGTGCTACAAAGCAAGACACAGAAACTTGTGCGATTTGAGATATCCGAAGGCACACGCGCCTCTGTCGAAAAGTGGATGGAAGATGAACTCATGGTCGGCTCGGAGTACCTATGGCTGGGTCGGTTCCATGAACGTCTGCACATCTCGACACGCCAGTACGCCCGGATCGTCTGGGTTTGGGTCACGTCGATCGGTCTGGAGGCCAGCGCAAACGGAACGCATTCGATGCGGAGGACAAAAGTTACACAGATATACAAGAAGACTGGCAACCTGAGGGCGGTCCAGCTGCTACTTGGGCACACCAAAATGGACAGCACCGTCCGGTATCTCGGCGTTGAACTGGAAGATGCCCTTGCGATTGCAGAGGCCATTGAAATATAACAACTTGGGCCGTCTCAACGGACGGCCCTTGCCGGACATTTAACTTGGCAAACGACTGTCGCGATCGCAGCCCGCTTAACCGACATTGGTTATAGCGAGCGGTATCACTAACAGGTTCGACCTGTACAATACTGACTTCGGTCATTGTCGGTCTCCCTTGACGTGTGGTTGGTTGCAAAACCACAGTAGACACCTGAGACCCGGCTATGTTCACCTGCTGCGCTATTTGAGCGCTGCGCAGGCAACAATTGCCTCAAAATCAACGTCTTCCAATGGTGTTACGGCCCAGATTATTTCAGTGGCTTGCTCAAAACATGGTTTGAGACGCGTGGCGCCCGCATCGAAAAGTTCCAGCCAGCAAAGCCGCAGCAAAACAGGTATAGCGACCGTTGCAATCGCACCGTCCGCCACGAAGGGCCGGATCAAAACATCTTTTAAACAATGAAGGATCTGCAAGCCTAGGCTGCAAATGGCTCTGGGCGTGCAACAAAAAGCGGCCCAACACGGCCAACGGCGGGGTCACTCCTGTTATGAAACTGAAAATGGCGACGTTGTTCTACAAGCGGACCCCAAAAAGATGGGGGAGTCCCGCTACAAACCGATCTCCTTTGACTGGGCTACGCCGCTTATCCAGATAGATTGCCGATAGTCCATCCGCGTATCAGCCAAGCGCGACATGGAGACAAGGCAAGTCATCCACCGAGACAATTTCATCTCGGCAGATAAAAGAAGAAGGCCGTCAGTTGTGCTGCCGGCCTTCTCCTAAGATACAGATGTCGTGACGTCCTATAGGATCAGATCGCTGCCATCAATGATGGGCGCGCCGCTAATATCTATCGAGAAGTCCGAGGCCTGGTCACCGTCCAGATCGACATAAAGGCGGCCAATGGCTTCGTTGTAGCGCACCTCACCGGCAGCACCGGTATATGCTGCGCCGACGAAATTCAGCCCGGCGGCAAGCCCCGAAAGGTCGATCTGGTCGATCCCGTCCTCGAAATCGGTGATGGTGTCTCGGTCCGCACCGTGGATGCTTTGGTTGGCGTTGGTCCAGACGAATGTATCCGCGTCCGCTCCGCCGGTTAGGATATCCGTTCCGGTACCAGCGATCATGCGGTCTTCGCCTGTCCCACCACTGATCTGGTCATCGCCGTTGTTGCCAGCCAGGGTGTCGTCACCAGAGCCGCCGATAATCGTGTCGGCCCCGTTTCCACCGCGGATAACGTCATTGTCGCCGCCGCCATCGAGCCGGTCGTCGTCATCTTCACCGCGCAGGTTGTCCCCGCCCGTGCCGCCGAACATCCGATCTGCGCCCGCGCCGCCGGTAGCAACATCATCGCCCGCGTTGCCGGCGATCAGGTCGTCGCCATTGCCACCGGACAATTCGTCATCGCCTTCTCCGCCGCGCAACTCGTCGTCTTCGTTGCCGCCGCTGAGAGTGTCAGCACCGTCATCGCCACGCAGATCATCCGCACCGTTGCCGCCAAATATATGGTCGGCACCCTCACCACCTCGGATATTGTCGTCGCCGTCATTGCCCGCAAGCGTGTCCTCGCCGGTGCCACCGGTCAACACGTCGTTACCTTCACCGCCACGCAACCGGTCGTCATCGGCTCCGCCAGAGATCGTGTCATCACCTGCCAATGCGTCGATTACGTCTGCGTTCTCTGTCCCGGTCAGATCATCATCGCCATTGGTCGGTGCAATGCCCAACACCTCGTTTGCCGTAAATGTCCCGTCCACAAATTCGAGGAATTCGATATTGCTGACAGTATCCGTATCACCGCTGCCATTGCTGACCAAAAGGTTTCCTTGGGAGTCCAGGTCAAAGCTGTAGCTGTCGAACGTGTTGCCAAACCGGGCCGTATCAATCCCGTCACCGCCATTAAGGGTGTCTGACCCGACACCGCCGACCAGCAGGTCATCCCCATCTTCCCCGTTCAGCCTGTCGTCATTTGCGCCCCCATCAAGTGCGTCGTTTCCTTCGCCGCCGTTGAGTTCGTTGCGACCCACATCACCGGTGATATTGTCATTGGACCTGGTGCCGATCACGTTCTCAATAAAGCTGAAGGTGTCGCCTTGCGCCTCGCCGCCGACACTTGCCGTGACGTTGCCTAGGTGGACTGTGATACCCGAAGCAGACCCGGAATAGTCGGCCACATCGACACCAGACCCACCGTTCAACGCATCAGCACCCAGACCGCCGATCAGTGTGTCGCCACCCGCACTTCCATCAATAGTGTCGTTGCCTGCGCGCCCAAACAACAGGTCATCGCCGTCGCTGCCGTCAAGACTGTCCTGACCGTCGCCGCCATCGACACTGTCATCGCCGAAGCCGCCTGAAATCTCATCGTCTCCGACCCCGCCGTCGATGTCATCATCGCCGGCATCCCCCTGTATGGTGTCGTCGCCGCCACCACCGCCAAGTAGGTCGTTCCCGCTGCCGCCAAAGATCAGTTCACCACCAACACCGCCAGTTACGCTGTCATCGCCAGCCCCCCCAGAGAGGTCGCTCTGTCCGCTGCCGCCAAGGATAGTGTCATTGCCGTCGCCGCCGGACACCGTGTTGTTACCGTCGTCCGTGGCGATGAGAGAATCGTTCCCGGATTCTCCGCGCAGCTCGTCGTCTCCATCATTGCCAAAGAGAGAATCGTCTCCGGATCCCCCCGAAACAACGTCGTCCCCTTCGTCCCCGAAAATCGCGTCATCGCCACTATCACCGGTGAGGGTGTCTTGTCCGGTACCACCCCGCACAACGTCGTCATCGGCGCCGCCTGAAAGGTCGTCATCGCCGTCATTACCGTCAATCGTATCACGGCCTTCACCGCCGGACGCGCCGTCGTTCCCAAGGCCACCGCTGATCAGGTCATCGCCGCGATCCCCAGCGAGGTCATCGTCTCCTGCGTCACCATTGATCGTGTCCTCGCCATTGCCGCCTTCGATGGTGTCAAGGCCATTGCCGCCGCTCAAAAGGTCGTCGTCTTCCTTGGCTGAATCGGCAAAATCGTTGCTGCCGCCGATTATATGGTCATCACCACCCTCGCCGTTGATGATGTCGTTGCCTTCACCGCCTAGCAGCTGGTCGCCGGTCCCGGCACCTATGATTGAATCGTTGCCCTCTTGGCCATCTATGACGGTGAGGCCCGCCGTCACAATTGCCTGACCTACCTCTGCAAGCCCGGCAAAGATCGTATCATCACCTGCACCGCCCCTAATAGTGTCACCGCCGCCTCCCCCTTCGATCACGTTGGCCTGGTCATCACCGGTCAGACTGTCCGACGCTGAGCTGCCCCGAAGGTTTTCAAATCCTGAAAAGACATCGACTTCGGCATCATCATTGCTGGCTTCGCCGGTGGAAAGATTGGCCGTAATCCCGAAATCAGCGTCTCCAAAAAAGCTGAGTGTGTCATTGCCTGCGCCGCCGTCGATGCTGTCTTCGCCGCCCCGGCCATTGATCACATCATCCCCGTCACCGCCCAGGATGGTATTTGCGCCGCCATCACCAGACAGACGGTCGCCAAAGGCCGACCCGATGATGTTTTCGAAGTTTGTGTAAACGTCGTTGCCCAGAGCGTCCCCGGTTGCGCTGTTCACATTCAGGTCAACGTCCACGGCAGCCGCACTGGCCGCAAAGGAAATTGTGTCCACGCCGTTTCGACCATCGATGTCGTCGTCGCCGCTGGAGGCAATCACCAGATCGTCGCCAACCGTTGCGTTGAACGTGTCATTCCCATCTGTCCCTTCGAATGTCCTGTCGGACTCAAACGCAAAGGTCGAGGTGAAGACATTGCCATTTCCATCGGTGGCCGACACGGCAATCAGGCCGTCCTCCAGAAGTGCCAGAGAGACTTCCGAGAAGATCGACCCCTGTAGGATCTCAATTTCATTGCCTACGGTGACACCGCTGTCGTCGCGGCGCCGCATTTGCAGCCCGTCTTCGCGATCATCGACGTAGACGATTATATACCCGCCGGTAGGAAGGCCTATCATTTGTGGGTCGGAGTTTCTATCCGACGCGTTGCCAGTCTCGGTGACTCCGGAAAAACCACCAACTGTGCCACCGTTCGCGTTGTAGGTGCGCGTGTATACGTCTTGGTCGCTATCGGATGACCGAAAGGCGATAACGAAGCCACCATTGGCAAGGGCCGTAACATCCGGGTCGGACATGGATCCGCCATTTGTCGAATGTACAAAGGTGTTCACCACGGTGCCGTCGGGTGCGGTGATCACAACATCCCAGCTTCTGCTTCCGCCATTTCCGTCATCGTCAAGGACGACGACGGTGTTGCCGTTTGCCAGTCGTGCACTGACAAGATCCGCATCAGATTCACCGCCGGTCGAAAAGATGGTGTTTGTCGCGCTGAAGATGCCACCGGCGACATCGCGGTGTTCAACGATTCTGACGGTGCCGCCGACCGTTTCCGTAAAGTGCAGCGTCAAATTTTCAAGGCTGTCTCCCGTCAATCTGGGCTCTCGGAGCGTTGCACCAGCGGTCACAATGTTTTGGGTCAGCGCAGGGTCTGCAGTAGCAACGCCATCGGAAATCGTGATGGACTGAACCTGAATCTCGCCACCATTTTCGAAGGCCAGCGCGATCTGATTATTCTCGAGCGCCGTGATGGAGAAGTCGATACCGCCGCCCGACGCACTCGAGGCCAGCGTGATCTCATCGCCGATCAGGTTGCCGAGTTCGTCAACATTCCGGGCCACAAGATTCGAACCGTTTGTGTCGCCGCTTACGGAGTAGACGATGATGTAAGTGCCATCGCTCAGCATGACGCTTTCCAGCGCGCTGGCATTGGCCGTTGTGGTGTTGATGTTCTGGAAGCCGGTGACCGTGGTCGGTGTTGTCGTAGTCATGTCTCTTCTCCTTTACGCCCCCATAGAGGGCGTTTTCCAAGCGGCCGGACGCACGAAGCAAAACGCGCGTGTTCCGTGGCCATTCCTATGCTTTTGCGCGAGACAAACCTGTCGCGCGCATGTGTCCGAGGAGTTGGTTAGTGGGTATCTGAGACCCCGCCTATCACCTGAAAAGGTGATAGCGTGACAGACGTAGGCTCCTTATCGGTCAGACTATTGTCGATAGCCACAACTCACATCCGGTCATCGGATTTAGGGCAATGATACGTTTGCAAATTTCAGACGCGCGGACTGTATTGGCAGGACATTAAGGTACAGAACTGGTAGGGTGCTGAGCATCAAGAAGGAGAGTTGATGATCCGTGTCGCTGTTATAGAAGACGATCCCGTCATGCGTGGCATCCTGTGCGATGCCATTGATGCCAGTGGTGACATGCGCCTGGCGGGCAAGGTTGACAATGTGGCCGCAGCATCCATCATGATTGACGCTGGGGGATACGACGTTCTGCTGTGTGATCTTGGCCTGCCCGATGGCAGCGGCATTGATCTGATCCGGCGAGAGTCACAAACAGGGCGCGACACCGATATTCTTGTGATCACAATGTTCGCCAATCAAAAGAACGTACTGAATGCGGTGCGCGCCGGGGCGCGGGGATACCTGCTCAAAGATGAGCGGATCGAAGACTGCATCGAGGCCATTCGTAACATTCGCAAGGGCGGCTCACCCATCAGTCCGATCATTGCGCGCCAGCTTCTGAAACAGATCCCGCCTGACCGGCCCGACGACACGCCACCATTGGCGGCCCCCTTGACGGAACGGGAATACGAAGTCTTGAACCTTTTGTCGCGCGGCTTGTCGAATTCCGACTGTGCAGGCGTGTTGAAGATTTCCAGCAATACGGTTGGCACGCATATCAAAAACATCTATCGCAAACTCGAAGTGAACAACCGTACCGAGGCCCTATTTGAGGCGTCTTCCAAAGGTCTTCTGTCAAATCGTTAGCGCGGGCGCACGAACTAGCATGAAAACAACCCTGCTCTTTTTGTGCCTGAGCGCCTGCTGGGTTGGCATCGCCCTAGCGCAAACTGCCAGCCGCACCCAGGTCCCCGCATTTTCAAACGGAGACGTGATCGAGTTTCTGGACGGGGAATACGTGATCACGGCCGGCATGGATTTGCCCTTGACCCAGTGGGAACCTGACACCAATCCCAACATGAACCGTGACAATAGGGCCGGGCAACGTCCTGGTGACTACCATACGATGGGCGGCCGCTTTTATGTCGAGCGGGCGGATATTGGCCCCGGCCCGACTGCAATTTACGTCATTGGGATGCGGGGAAATTTCTCTGTCTCGGTCAACGGAACCGACATATTTCGGAACTATGCCGAAACCAGCGACCAGATGAACCCCTGGTATCGTCCCTTCCTGATCCCCGTGTCCGACAGCATTCTAACACCTGGTCTAAACGAAATTCTGGTCCATTCGTTGTCCCGAAAGTCGGTTGGAATTGGACGGGTGCTAATTGGGTCGAATAGCACCTTGGTGACGCACTACAAATCCCGATACTTCTGGCACATGACAGCACCCATAGCCGCAAGTTTTGCGATGCTTGCGGTTTCTTTTTTGGTGTTTGCACTTTGGTTCGCCCGCAAGAACGAAATGGAACTGTTGTGGCTCTCGCTCTCGGGCGTACTTTGGTTTGTGCGCAACCATCAGTACTATTCCGATGCAATCCCATATAACTACTCTCTGCACGCAATTGTGTCTGTTCATTCGACCTATTTCGCGATGGCAGCAACAGCCGCGTTTTACCTTTGCTACATTAAATTCCCCTATCGCAACCGGATCATTGCAGGCATGTTCCTGTTGGGCGCAGTTGTCACCTGTACCAAGGTTATTTTTGCGCTGAGCAGCACCTACGTGTATATTGCGACCACGATTATCCTATGCATGGTCGCGATTGTCGCGTCATTTGACATATACCGTCATCGCAATCTTGAACGCGGGGCACTTGGTTTTGGCCTGCTCTTGATGCCTTTCGCAAGCATTCATGACGTCGTGATGCTTTTGCGTTATGGTGGCGACGGCCACGCGACGTATTATGCTGTCTTTTGCGGTCCGGTCTATATTGCAATTTTTCTGGTGTCTTTTGGCAAGCGGGTTCTTGAGGCATTCGAAGACTTGGGAAGATCGAAATCGGTGCTTGAGCAAAGCGTTGCAGACACCCGGGCTGAACTTATGGCAAGTGAGGCGATGCGGCGCGAACTGCTTGTGGATCAGGCATTAACCAGCGAACGCGCCCGCTTGATGCAAGAGATGCACGACGGCATCGGGTCCAATCTGACAACCGCTTTGGCGGTCGCCCGACAACAAGACCAATCCAACACGACAATCGACGTTTTAAAACGGGCCCTGGGGGACCTCAAACTCACGGTGGATTCCCTTGAACCGATTGAGGGTGACCTCGTCGCGCTTATCGGCAATCTGCGCCACCGTATGGCCCGAGACCTTGCTGATGCCGGAATCACATGCAAATGGGAGGTTGAAGACTGCAGACCTCTGACATGGCTTGACGCAACCAATGCATTGCATGTCTTGCGCATCCACAACGAGGCGATCAGCAATATTCTCGCCCATTCAAATGCGACCGAGATGCGAATTGGTTGCTACGAAAGCAAACACAACGGTGTCGAAGGCATCTCCACCTTTGTCGCCGACAATGGCGATGGCTTCGAAGTCGAACAGGCGAACAAGGGAAAGGGTCTGAACAACATCAGATCACGCGCGCATTCCCTTCATGGCGCATTCTTCTGCCATGCCCAACCTGGCAGCGGTACGACTGTACGTTTGTGGTTCCCATATGTACGAACGGATGCCCATCCTCACGAGGCTGGAAACTAATCGTCGTTCCGATTTGCCTGCCGAGAGATCTTCCAAACATAGAATATCGTTAAACGCCTCCCCGCCTCTAATCGGTGGCGAGCCCCCATCGAGTGGTCCGATTTGTTTGACAATGCATCGTCGGCCTCTGGTACATTGGAACGATGCTTTCGGGCGCAGGAGCATGCCAATCTGCCAATGCATTCTCACGATTGTCCTTAAAATGAAGAGGATTGTGTGTCTCAAGTAGGACTTGTTGCACAAGCCGGGGTGTGCGCGGACTTCCCCTTTCCCGGACAGACTTGCCCTTTGGGCTCTGTGACGGGGATGCTATGAGCGGTGTTGCAATTGAGCACCACGACGCGGACCGAGATTTCCGCGACCTGCCGGTCAAAGTTTCTGGGCATCAGGGGGGACCAAGACGTTTGATGCAGTTCATCCGCTGACCGGCAGGGCATTGTAAAGCAATGTCCCGATAGGTTTTCAACGCGGCTTCGGCGGCGGTATCCGCTCCATCGTCGCCAGATGGCCCGGCCCAGAGATCGCGACGCATTGCCGGCTTCGATCCGGGCGATAGCACCTGTGCTCGTGGGTTTCCACGACTTGGCATTCTTGCGCGGGGGGATAACGGCATGAGCGATGCGACTGGCACTGGCGTCGTGACATTTGCGAGTGTCATAAGCCCGCCGGCTGTGACCGATCCGATGTCCTGGTCAGGCGCAATTTGGTTAAGCAACTCCGGTAACATGGCGGGAAGTGGACAAGCGGCGTTACAAACGACGCAACAGGATCGAGGTCATGTTCGGTAGGCTGAAGGACTGGCGGCAAGTTGCGACGCGCGACGACCGCGGCCCCAAGGTCTTCCTCTCAGCCATCGCACTCGCCGCTCTCGTTGTTTCCTCGCTATGAGTCCTGACTTTAGCTGTTCCGGGCTCCTTTCAATGGCTGAGCGTGCCGTCAGGGATGACGGGAGGTGTTTTGGGCCGGGCTATGATCGTGCATTAGATACTTGTGTCCGAGCGACCAGTTCGTTGGCTCGATCTGATGACGAACGTTTCTTCTTTTAAAATGGGGTGTGCCTAAATTTTTCAATTTGGGTAGTTTTGTGCGTTGGGTTCGTCAGTCCGGACATTGACGTATGTGCAATGGAAGGCCGTTTTGTCCGCTCAGCCGACATTTGAGAAGTCGCATTCCAATACCCGCAACGCCGCGCCCGTCATTGCCTTTGTAGCCGTTGTAAAACTGTGACCCAAGCTGCGTATGCCTTTTCCTATTCTTGCCTTGTGGGAAGATGTGAAGTCACCAAACCCTTCTGACAGAATGCGCCGGTTTATGGGCATTTTGCTCTTTCTTAACTCGCTTCTCCCGACAAGATCGCGCGCGTGGCATCCTCCGGTGGCGGCTGTGGTGAAAACACTATCAGCTGCCCAAGCTTGCTTGCTTGCTGGCGACAGAGGCCCTCCTCCCAACCCCATGCTTCGCAGCCTGTCGATTTATGCGTTTCTTGGCTTTCTGAACCTTGCCGGAAACCTCTGCGATTGGAGTGTTCCAACATCGCTGTAGATCTCGGCGACGCCATCCGAACAATTTGAATGCAAAGTCACACCTTTCTTTCGGGCGGCGGTGATAAACGTGGCTCGCCAAAACACTGGGTTCTCCAATTCAATGGGTCCTACCCTTTTCAGATCAAATAGAACTTTTTCAAAGGGGAGTGGTCTGTCCGCCGTTGTCAAATGGGCCAGTGCGCGTCACATAAGGGTTAGGATCAACGGGGGAAAGTTATGGCACATGATCAGTCTTGCGGTTCGGGTTGTGGCTGTGACCATCATGGTGACAAGGGGCCGCGCCCCAAAGTTGCTCAAACTCCGCCCCCATGGCGGCCCGCACAACGACTCCGCGTTCTGAGCATCGCCATCATACGCCGCGGTGATCACATCCTTGCTGGTCCGGTTTATGACGATAACGGCCAAATCAAAGGTTGGCGCCCGCTTGGCGGCGGCATCGAATTTGGCGAACGCGCCATTGATGCGCTTGCTCGCGAACTCCAAGAAGAAACCGGCCAAGAAATCACCGACATTCACCACATCGGGGTCATGGAAAACCTCTTTACCCATCACGGTGAGACCGGCCATGAAATTGTGATGATCTACGCGGCGCGTTTTGCCAATCCCGACATTTACAAAGCCGACCTCGTGGCCTTTGCCGAACAAGACGGCATCGAACTGCACGCCAAATGGATCTCCCTGCCCAAAGCCTTGGCTGGACGCACGCAATTGTACCCAACTGGCTTGGCCGAGCGTCTTCTTGCCAAGTAGAACGGGCAAAGCTGAGATCGCCCAAGGTTTGCCCTACCGCAATCGGTGGCCGTCTTTGCGCGATCATTCCATTGGTTGCCGTTAAAACACAGGAAAATTTCGTACTTTTATGCGCCCGTTTTTATTCCATCTCGTCCCTGATAAGCCGCAAGAAATTGTTCATATTATCAAGGTGTTTTCCGGATGAAACCTCAGATTGCAACCGCAGCCGCAACCGTTTTGACGGCCACCTTTCTGGCAACGACTGCGGTGGCAGGCGAATTCTCCGGGGACACACAAAATACGACCGCCATAGCACCTAGCACGGATTGGAGTGGTTTTTATGGCGGTCTCATTTTCGCAAAAAACACAGGGTATCATTCGGCTGGATTGAAGATTGCGCCATCCATTCGGTTTCCCTCAGGCGACGGCAGTTGGTCCGGTTCGGGCGTTGGCCTCGTTATTGGTCATAACTGGCAACGCGAAAAACTGATCTACGGAATTGAACTGGCCATTTCCAATCAAGATGTTTCAGGCAAAGCGAGCTGCCTCGAGAATCCTAATATTTCTTTGGAGTGCGAAGCTGCGATAGAAAAACAAGCCTCGTTACGCGCAAGGCTAGGCATCTTGACTGGCCCCAAAACCTTGGCATTTACAACTCTGGGCATTGTCCAAGCAGATGTATCCACCGGCCTGATATACGATCCCGCTGCAATCCGCGCCACTGGGTTTCCAGAAACGATTTTTAACCTGAAAGGCAGCGAAACATTTACCGGCGGCGTCTATGGCATCGGTGTAGAACACGCTTTTTCACCAAAATTCTCGCTCCGGGGAAGCATTCTGACATACGACTTCCAGGAAAGGGACACAAAATTGAAATCCGATTTTACGCAGCTCGGGCTGAGTGACTTCAAAATCGGTCTGCACTCAATTGAGCTAACGACAATCCTTCGCTTCTAGCGCGGAAAAAAAAGGGCTGTTTGTCTCTTGGACAAGCTCTCACCAGCCAGCCTTCTATATTGCACTTCTGGTCGTTGCTGCCTATTAGGACGCATGACCAGCACCTCAAAATCCTCCGGGCATGACCGCCTCTTAATCATCGACTTTGGCTCTCAGGTGACGCAGTTGATTGCGCGCCGCCTGCGTGAGTTGAACGTCTATTGCGAAATCCACCCCTATCAGGCCGTGACCATGGATATGGTCCACGAGATGTCGCCCAAGGCGATCATCTTTTCCGGTGGCCCAGATAGCGTCACCCGCGACGGCAGCCCGCGTGCCCCGCAGGAAATTTTTGACCTCGGCGTACCGATCCTTGGCATCTGTTATGGCCAGCAGGTCATGATGCATCAGCTCGGCGGCAAGGTCGAAAGCGGCCAAGGCACCGCCGAATTTGGCCGCGCCTATGTGACCCCATCGGTGAAATCGCTTCCGCTTCTCGACGGTTGGTTCCAATCCGATCAGGATCGCGAACAGGTCTGGATGAGCCATGGCGACCACGTCAGCGAGTTGGCCTCCGGCTTTGAGGTCTACGGCACCTCGCCCAACGCCCCTTATGCGATCACCGCTGATGTGGCGCGCAACTTCTATGCCGTGCAATTCCACCCCGAGGTACATCACACCCCCAACGGGGCCAAACTGTACGAAAACTTCGTCAAATTGGCTGGATTCGCGGGCGATTGGACCATGGGTGCCTACCGCGAAGAGATGATCGGCAAGCTCAAGGAACAGGTTGGCGACAAAAAAGTTATCTGTGCCCTTTCTGGCGGTGTTGATAGCTCGGTCGCCGCGGCGCTCCTGCACGAAGCCATTGGTGATCAGCTGACCTGTGTGTTTGTTGACCACGGGTTGCTGCGCAAGGATGAGGCCAAAGAAGTCGTTGGCATGTTCCGCGACAACATGAACCTGTCCGTCATTCATGCCGATGAAAGCGATCTGTTCTTGGGTGAGTTGGACGGTCAGTCCGACCCCGAAACCAAGCGCAAAATCATTGGCAAGCTGTTCATTGACGTCTTCCAGAAATACGCCGATGAAATCGACGGGGCCGAGTTCCTTGCCCAAGGGACGCTTTACCCCGATGTGATTGAATCGGTCTCCTTTTCCGGTGGTCCGTCGGTGACAATCAAATCGCACCACAATGTGGGTGGCCTGCCTGAGAAGATGGGACTGAAACTGGTCGAGCCGCTGCGCGAGCTGTTCAAGGACGAGGTCCGCGCCTTGGGTCACGAACTTGGCCTGCCCGCGTCCTTTATCGGTCGCCACCCCTTCCCTGGACCGGGCCTTGCCATTCGTTGCCCCGGTGAAATCACCCGCGAAAAGCTTGAAATCCTGCGCGAGGCGGATGCGATCTATATCGACCAGATCCGCAAGCACGGGCTTTATGATGACATCTGGCAAGCCTTCGTTGCCATCCTGCCGGTGCGCACCGTCGGTGTGATGGGCGATGGCCGCACCTATGACTACGCCTGTGCCCTGCGTGCAGTAACAAGTGTCGACGGTATGACGGCGGATTACTATCCGTTTAGCCACGAGTTCCTTGGTGAGACCGCGACTCGGATCATCAATGAGGTCAAAGGCATCAACCGCTGCACCTATGACATCACCTCCAAGCCTCCGGGCACGATTGAGTGGGAATAAGTCGCGTCATAATCAGGCTGGGCCTTATCGGGTCCGGCCTTTTTCTTGCGACATTTGCGGCAGTGTCGGTTTGGACCTTTGGTGATTTTTGGACCGATGAAAAGGACGTGCCATCAAGCGATATGATTGTCTGCCTCGGTGCGGGCGTCAGCGCCAGCGGGAACTTGGGCCGGTTTTCAATCCAACGCGCCGAAACGTGTGCCCGACTGTATGTGCATGGCAAGGCCTCCAAAATAATCTTTACCGGTGCTGGTCCCAAAGGACAGCCCGACGCCGCAACATTGATGGCGCTTGTCGCTCGTGAAAACGGTGTCCCCGACGGTGCCATCCTCATCGAACCAAAGGCCTATTCCACCCTTCAAAACGCCATGTTCTCAATGCCTTTGGCCCCGCGCGCGCAATCTATTCTCTTGGTCACAGACAGCTTCCATCTCCCCAGAAGTTGGATGTCGTTTCATTGGCTCGGCACACCAACCCTCACGCTGGTTCCAAGCCGATCACACATTCCAGAGCAACAGGCTATGCCCGGCATCCCTATGCTCATGCGTGAAACTCTGGCGATATGGTTCAACGCAGTACGGCTTCCTATATTTTGGATCGCATCTCATCTTAACGTTCCACATGCTGTGGTTATTTTACACTAGGAGCAAATCCATGACTGTCACCCTAGAGGGATACATCCAAGTGCCAAAGGAGCGTTTGGACGATGTTCGGACCGCCTTGGTTGAACACATCGAATTGACCCGCGCCGAACCCGGCTGTCTACGATTTGAGGTTGTCGCCTCGCAAACCGAGCCGGGCCGGTTTGACGTATCCGAAGAATTCGAGGACAAAGCCGCCTTTGAAACCCATCAGGCGCGCGTAAAGTCCTCTGATTGGGGGCGCATCACCCAAGGTATCCCGCGCGACTACAAAATTCGCGGTCTTTAGCGCCAAATTCATAACGATCTTGCAGATTATGAATTTGCCTATAGGCGCAGGATGTGAAAAACCGCGCC